>DASUHM010000098.1 GCA_036273515.1 Gaiellales bacterium | reverse complement strand
CCCCGAACGGAACTGCAACAAAAGTGCAACGCCCGCCGTTCGGGGTCTGACCCCGATTCTCAGCCCAGCCCGGCGCGGCGGATGCGCTCGCCGGCCATGCCGCTCACCACCGTGTCGACGAGGCCGTAGTCGCGCGCCTCCTCGGCCGTCATGAAGTAGTCCCGCTGCGTGTCGGTGTGGATCTGGTCGGCGGACTTCGCGGTGTCGCGCGCCATGATCTCCTCCATCCGCCGCTGCAGGGTCAGGATCTCGCGGGCGCGGATCTCGATGTCGGTCGCCTGGCCTTCGAACCCCGACGTGTGCCCCTGGTGGATCATCACCTTCGCGTTCGGCAGGGCCAGCCGCTTGCCCTTCGCGCCGCCGGCCAGCAGCACCGCACCCATCGACATCGCCATCCCGAAGCAGATCGTCTGGACGTCGCAGCGCACGTACTGCATGGCGTCGTAGATCGCGAGCCCGGCGTAGACGTCGCCGCCCGGCGAGTTGATGTAGAGCGAGATGTCCTTGTCGGGGTCGTCCGACGCGAGGTGGATGACCTGGGCGACGATCAGGTTCGCGATCTCGGACGTGACCGGCGTCCCCAGGAAGATGATGCGGTCGTTCAGGAGCCGCGAGTAGATGTCGAATGAGCGCTCGCCGCGCCCGGTCTGCTCGACGACCATCGGAATCAGCGGTGACATGGTGCCCCCTTGGCTATAGTGCAACCTACTGGTTGCCCATACTAGGTCGACCAGCGCGAACGCGCAACCCCAAGGTTGCACATCGTCAGGAGGCGTCCATGTCCGAGTCCGTCACCCGAGAGATCGTCCTGCCCCTGGAGCGCGAGGAGGCGTGGCGGGTCGTCACCGAGCCCGGCCACCTGCGCGAGTGGCTCGCCGACGACGTCGAGATCGAGCTGGTCGAGGGCGGCCTGATCGAGTTCGGCTGGGACGGCGGCGGGCGCCGCCTCGGCACCGTCGAGACGGTGGAGGAACTGGAGCGGCTGGTGTTCCGCTGGCACCCGGAGGAGCCGGGCCCCGATCACATCGAGACCACGGTCGAGATCGGGCTCGACGACGCCGGCGACGGCACCCGCGTCACGGTGGTCGAGACCGGCTTCGAGGCGCTCGAGCCGACCAGCATGGCCGGCTGCGCCGCGGTCAGCACCTGGATCTGGGACGTCCGCCTGGGGGCCTGTGGCGACCTGCCGCTGATGCTCGCGCGATGAGCCCCGATCCGGTCGGGGCGACGTTCGCGGCGCTCGCCGACCCGACTCGCCGGCACGTGATCGGCGTCCTCTCCGGCGGTCAGGAGGTCAGCGTCACCGAGCTCGCCCGCGAGCTCCCCATCAGCCGCCAGGCCGTGGCCAAGCACCTGGCGGCGCTGGCCGACGCCGGGCTCGTCGAGTCGACCCGGCAGGGGCGCGAGACGCGCTACCGGCTCACCCCCGGTCCGCTCACCGACGCCGGCGCCTGGATCGACCGGGTCGGCTCCGAGTGGGACTCCCGTCTGGGCCGCCTGCGCCGCCACGCGGACACGCGGCCGCGGTCCGCCTGAACCCACTATCCTGCCCGTCGATGTCGACCGTCCGCCAGGCCAGCCCAGTGATCTCGCAGGCGGAGGCGCGCGAGCTGGGACTCGACCGGCCCGACCTGATCGGCATCTACCGCAACATGCTGGCGACCCGCCGGATCGAGGAGCGCGGCAACCTGCTGTTCAAGGCCGGGAAGCTGCCGGGCAGCTACTACACCGGCCGCGGCAACGAGGCCGCGTCGGTCGGCGTCGCCACCGCGATGGGCGCCGACGACGTCGCCTCGCCGCTCCACCGCAACCTCGGCGTCCACGTCGTCCGCGGCATCCAGCCCGCCGCGATCTTCTGCCAGTTCATGGGCCGCTCCGGCGGCGCCACCGGCGGCCGTGACTCGAACCTGCGCTCCAACGACTTCACCTCCGGGCACGGCCTGCTGGCCGGGGTCAGCCACCTGCCGGCGATGATCCCGACGATCACGGGCATGGCGCTCGCGTTCCAGCTGCGGCAGGAGCCGCGCGTCGCGATCGGCTGGTGCGGCGACGGCGCCGCCGCCCGCGGCGACATGCACGAGTCGATGAACCTGGCCGGCGTGCGCCGGCTGCCGATCGTCTACGTGATCGACAACAACCAGTACTCCTACTCGACGCCCAACCGGCTCTCGTTCGCCTGCCAGAGCCTGGCCGACCGCGGCCCGGCCTACGGCTTCGAGGGCATCGTCGTCGACGGCACCGATGTGCTCACCGTCCTGCGGGAGGCCCAGCGCGCGATCGAGCGCGCCCGCGAGGACGGAGGCCCGACCCTGCTCGAGCTGGTGACGCTGCGGATGGAGGGCCACGCCGTGCACGACGACGCCGGCTACGTCCCCCGAGAGCTGCTGGCGGAGTTTGCCGCCAAGGATCCGCTCGACCGGTTCCGCAGCTGGCTGGAGGAGGTCGAGGAGGTCGGCGAGAGCGACCTCGGCGCGCTCGAGGACGAGGTCGCGGCCTGGATCGACGCCGGGGTCGCCGAGGCCGAGGCGAGCCCCATGCCCGACCCGGCGACGGTCGGCGAGCGCGTCTACGGCTGAGGCTCGTGCCGAGACCCTTCGCTATGCTCGATCCATGAGCGAATTCCCGTTCAACATGTTCGGCGGCGGCGACCCCGAGGAGCTCCAGCGGGCCATGGCCCAGTTCATGGAGCAGGCCCAGCAGGGCCAGCGGGTCGCGTTCGCAGACCAGGCGATCAACCTCGCAGTCGGGATCACGGTGGCGGCCATCGGCCGGCTCGACCTCGCCGGCGGCGCGGACGAGCAGGCGACGCAGGTGCGCGACGCGATCCGGCTGATCTTCCCGGAGGCAGTCACGCTGGTGCGCGAGGCGCGCGAGGGCCTGGCCTGAGCCGGAGGCATGCGTGAGGTCGACCGGTGTCCATCACGTCGACCTCGTCGTGTCCGACATCGAGCAGTCCCTGCGCTTCTACCGGGGCGTGTTCGGCCCGCTGGGGTGGCACGGCATGCACGAGATCCCCGGAGAGCGCGGCGAGACGATCCACTACGTCCACGGCCCCGGCTCGACGATCGGGCTGCGGCAGGCGCCCGACGGCGCGGCGACGCTCCCCGTCGACCGCTACCGGGTGGGCATGCATCACGTCTGCATGGAGGCGGCGACGAAGGATCTGCTCTACGAGGCGGCCGAGCGGATCACGGCGCTCGGCGGCACGATCAGCGAGGGCCCGCGGCACTTCTCCGAGTACCGCGAGGGCTACCACGCGATCTTCTTCTTCGACCCCGACGGCATCAAGCTCGAGCTGTCCTGGACGCCGCCGGGGACATACGACTGGCAGAGCCCCCCACCCGGGTAGGTCTCGGATGGGCGGGTTGTGATGGCCCCGGGGTGCACGTAGCCTCGTGGGGGAGGTGTGGGTAATGGCAGGTGGACGTACACGTAGGCGGGTCGCGGCGCTCTGTGCGCTCTTTGCGCTGCTCGTCCTGGTTCCGGCAGCGCAGGCGACGATCGCCACGACGCCGCAGGTGACGTGGCAGACGAACGGCCGCGTGAACACGATCCTGCAGATCGGCGGGATCACGTACGTCGGCGGCAAGTTCACCGAGGTGTTCGACCACTCCGGCCACACCACCACCGTCTCGAACCTGGCGGCGTTCAACGCGAGCGGCAACTACACGGGCTGGACCGCGAACGCGAACGGCACCGTCAAGGCGCTCGCAACCGACGGCACCGGCGCCGTCATCGTCGGCGGCAGCTTCACCCAGATCAACGGCTCCGGCCGCCCCCACGTCGCGAAGATCCTCGCGAACGGCACGCTCGTCGCCAAGACGACGTTCGCCGCCGAGGCCGACGGCGACGTGCAGGCGCTCACGGTCAGCGGCTCCACGCTCTACATGGGCGGCCAGTTCCAGAACGTCGACGGCCACGCCCGCCCCTGGCTGGGCGCGGTCGGCGTCAACAACGGCAATTTCGTCTCGGGGTGGACGCCCTTCGTCGACGGCCGCGTCGACGGGCTCGAAGCGGTCGGCGGCAACATCGTCGCCGGCGGCTTCTTCCTGAACGCGGGCTCCGCGGGCGGCGGGCACCCGTCCATCGCCGCGTTCGACGACACCAGCGGCGCACTCCAGAGCGGCTACACGGGCCACTCGCCGAACTCCGCCGTCGTCTCGATGACCGCGGGCGGCGACGGGTCGGTCTACGTCGGCCACTTCAACAACCGCTTCGAGCGCTTCACGCCGACCGGCGGGACGAGCTGGCAGGTCGGCTTCGACGGCAACGTGCAGGCGGTCGGCATCTCCGACGGCGAGGTGATCGCCGGCGGCCACTTCCAGAACATCTGCGATCCGGGCACGAACTGCACGAACCCGATCGTGCGCAACCACATCGCCGCCTTCGACCCGTCCAGCGGCGCGCTCGACACCACCTGGGCGCCGAGCGTGAACAGCGACCTGGGCGTCTTCGCCCTCGCCGACACGTCGACCGGTCTTGCGGTCGGCGGCGACTTCACCCGCATCGGCGGCCTCGACCAGGCCCACCTGGCGTTCCTTCAGACCGGCAACTCGGTGCCGGTCGATTCGACGCCTCCGTCGTTCTCGGTGCTGCCGGACGCCACCCTGCGCAAGGCGACGACGATCAACTCGGGCAAGGTGCCGGCGCTGGTGCGCTGGGCGGCCACGGACGCGAGCGGCATCTGCTCCTACGCGCTGCAGAGCACCCTGAACGGCGGCTCGGCGACGAGCATCGCGCTGCCGTCGCAGATGTCGACCACGCACGCCGTCAACCTGGCGTCGTCCGCCAACGTGCACGTCTACCAGGCCAAGGCGACCGACTGCGTCGGCAACGCCACCGTGTTCAATCCGGGCCCGTCGGTGCGGCTGACCGCCTTCCAGGACACGAACGCCGGCATCGCGTACACGGCGGCGTGGGGTCGCGGGAACGCCCCGCTGGCCTTCGGCGGCTCGGTGCACTCGACCGGCAAGGCGGGGGCGTCTGCGACCTTCAAGTTCACCGGCCGCCAGATCGCCTGGGTCGCGACCCGGCGGGCCAACCGCGGCACGGCGCACGTCTACCTCGACGGCAAGCTCGTCGCGAACGTGAACCTGCACTCGGCGACCATCATGCACCGCCGGATCGTCTTCGCCCACGCCTGGGCAGCCGACGCCGCCCACACCATCAAGATCGTCTGCGCCGGGACCGCCGGCCACCCGACGGTCGACGTGGACGCCTTCGTCTCGATCCGCTAGCCGCGGGTCGTCAAGAGCGCCATCGTCGCCGTGAACCCGTGCAGGAACGTGTGCCCGCCGACGGGCCCGATCTCGCCCGAGCAGAACATTCCGGCGAGCGGGATCGGGCCGAGCTCGTCGGCGACCGCGCCGGCGTCGTGGTCGGGCTCGGCGTACATGTTCGAGCCGCGGCCGTTGCAGGCGAAGAGCAGCGCCGCCTGCGGGCGCTCGCCGTTCTCGGCGTGGTGGCGCAGGGCGGCCCGCAGGTCGGCGTCGGCGCTGTCGGCGTCGCGGGCGTGGAAGCGGAACGTCTGCCCCACCCGCACCGTGTCGCCGACCACCAGCGAGCCCTGGTCGGCGTCGCCGCCCATCACGGCGCGCATCAGGTAGTCGTCCGCCCCGTACTCGGCCCGGTTCTCATCGATGACGAGGCCGGCCAGCAGGCCGCGCTGGACGAGGGTGCGGCCGTGATCGTCGAGCCCGGCGACGATGTCGGTCAGGCGCTCGTAGGCCGGCCGGCCCGCCAGCTCGTGGATGACGTTGCCGTCGGCGCTCGTGATGACCATCTCCGGCCCGACCGGAGCGCATCCCTGCGACACCAGCACGCGCAGGCGAACGTCACCCTCGACGGTGACCGCGACGGCGCCGTGGCGCATCACCCGTCGTCCGCAGATGAACGCGTGCTCGCCGGGCCCGCCGCCGCCGGAGGCCAGCCCGCCGACCGCGACGGCGCCCTCGAACCGGCCCTCGACGCCCTCGATGAAGGCATCGGCCGGGAACGAGTAGGGGTCGGCGATCAGGAGCATGGGCTGTCCCGCTCCCGGGAGCAGCTCGGCCGGCATCTCGACGGCCGGCCCGTCGTCCGTGTCGTGGACGCTCAGGTGGTGCACGCGCGCCCGGCCGCCCGGGAGGCTCGTGGCCAGCAGGCTCATCGCCGGGACGCCCTCGAGCTCTCGGCCCGTGCCGATGACGGCTTCGCCGGTCGCGCCGGCGAGCGCCCCCGGCCGCAGGATGTCGGCAACTGCCGCAGCGGCGGTCTCCGCCTCGTGCGCGTGCTCGGGGGAGAGGAACAGGAAGGCGACGTCGGCCGGCGCGCCGGCCAGCTGGTCGCGCACCCGCTCGGACACCTCCTCGGCCGCCGTGCGGGTGTCCGCCAGCGTTGACACCGCCGCCGCCGGGCGGGGCGGCCCGCTCATTCCAGGATCCGCCAGTCGTTCTCGATGTCGGCGTTCGTCGAGGCGGTGATGAAGCAGTCGCGCTCGGCCTTGTCCGTCAGCTCGCGGGCGGCCGCGGCCTGCCCCGGCGCCATGCGCGCGTGCACGACCACCTTGACGTGCGTGAAGGCGTAGCGCTGGTCCTCGTCGCGCCGCTCGATCGACCCGGTCGCGCGGGCCGAGTACTCGCGCACCTCCAGGTCGTTGTGGGCGCAGTGGGCCAGGAACGAGAGCATCGTGCACGACTCGAGCGCGGCCAGGAAGATGTGCTCGGGGCTCCAGCGGTCGTCCTCGCCCCCGGGGAACTCCGGCGGCGGGGCGACGGGCAGCGGCGGCCGGTCGCCGGAGGCGACGACGGCGGTATGTCCGCCCTGCCAGGTCAGCTCCGCCCCGTAGGTGAAGACTTTCGATCGCAGCGCCATCGTCCGGCTCCTCCGTCGCGGTTGCCGTTCCGACGATACCCACAAACCGGCCGGCGCGATCACGCACCCAGCACGGCGCGGACCGCGTCCGGCGTCACATCGTCCCACGGTCCGGCGTGCCAGGCCGGGTCCGCGTAGCGCTCGCGCAGCAGGCGCCCGGCGGCCTCGGACTCGTCCGCCGTGAGCTCGGTGTGCTCCGCGCCGGGCGCCGAGAACGCCTCGACGACGACCCGCTCGGCCGCCTCGACGTCACCACCGACGAGCGCGACGCGGTCCGGGCGGCTGGCCGCGGGCCGCGGCCGGCCCTCGAGCGGGCCGTCGCCCGGGCCCGCCAGGCACGCCCGCAGCGCGTCCAGGTCGGCGGAGACGAGCAGCGTGCCGTGGACGAGCGTCACGTCGCGGCCGCGATGGGCGGCGATGCCCGTCACCTTGCGGCCGCCGATCCGCACCGTGCGCTCGTCGCGCGAGGCGTCGGCGCCCAGCGCCCCGCAGGCCCGCACCATGCCGTCGAGCAGCGGCGCGTACATCTCCGGGATCGAGGCGCTCGCGGCCGGATGGGCGGCGGGGAGCGCGAGCGCCGCGCACACCGTGCCCGCGTCGAGGTAGACGGCCCCGCCGCCGGTGAAGCGGCGCCAGACGCGGACACCGCGGCCCGCGCACGCGGCTGCGTCGACCTCCCAGTCGGCGCGCTGGAACCGGCCGATGACGACAGCCGGGCCGGCCCGCCAGACGAGCAGCGTCGGCCGGTCGACCGGCGCCCGCACGAGCGCCTCGTCCCAGGCCAGTCCCTGGGCCGGGTGGCACGGCCCGCAGACGATCGCCCGCTCGGCGATCACCGCACGGTCAGGCCGGCACGGCGCAGGCGCATGGCCGCCGACGGCGGCGCGTCCGGACCCAGCTCGACCTCGTGCGGCAGCCGCTGCTCGAGCTCCTCGATCCTGGCGGTGAGCGCGTCCGGGCGGCCCACCGTGTCGAGTTCGGCGTTCAAGCTCTGCAGCCGCTCGGCGGCCTCCGAGGCGGCGCACTCGGCCGTGCTGCCGGCCTCGTCGGCGACCCGGATGAGCTCGAGCGCATCGCGGCGCAGCGCCTCGGGCCGGGCGTCGTCCGCCACCGGCGGCGGCGGGTCGAGCTCGAGCGGCGCCGACAGGAGCGCGTCGGCCAGGCGGTCGCGCACGGCCGTCAGCCGGTCGCGCTGCTCGCGAGTCGCGAGCCGCGCCGCCTCGACCTGGCGGCGGGCCGCATCGATGTCGGCCTGGTACGGCGTGCTGTCTGCTCCGGCCGCCTCGGCCAGCTGGGCCAGGTCGACGGCGCGCTCCCAGACCGTGAGCAGCGGCCCCTGCTCGACCCACTCGCGCTCGAGCTCGCGGGCGACCGGCTCGGCGGCCACGGCGGTCGCGCCGACGGCCGCCTGCAGCCGCGGCGCCGCCCCGAGGACGTCCTCGAGGTGAGCCGCCTCGGCGGAAAGGGCCTCGGAGTGCCGCAGCGCGTCGCGCAGCCGCTCGACCTCGGCGGCCGTCTCGAGCAGGCTGTCGAGGTTAGACGTCATCCGGCAGCGGGCGCAGGCGCGGGAACGCGAACGAGCGCCGGTCGATCAGCTCCAGCACGCGCGGCGCGAACATCAGCCCGTACGCGTCGAGGAAGCAGTAGCCGCCGGGGATGCCGCTCGGCGGGTTGCCGATCGCGAGCGCGCCGGTGGGGTCGTGCAACGCCCACCTCCACGCCCCGACGCCCGTGCCGACGAGCTCGAGGTAGCTGCACACGAGGAAGCAGCCGGCGTAGACCAGCGGCTGGCGGCCGACCAGGATGAACCGGAGCAGGAACAGGTACATGACGGCGCCGAGCAGGTCCTGCCGCGGGGCGAGCACGGCGCCCCAGAGCGCCCAAACCCCGCCGACGACGACCGCGAACGTGAGCAGCGGGAACCGCAGCCGCTCGGCAAGCGCCGAACGGCCGATGTTCAGGGCCGCCAGGTAGACGAGGCCGTGGCCCGGCGGCACGTACGTCGGCACGTTGTGCAGCCGGTAGGTGTAGAGCCCGAGCAGCGGCGAGGCGGTGTACTCGACGCAGGTCGCGATCACGATGACGACCGCCACCTGCGCCCGCACCGTCCGCGGCCGGCGGCTCAGGATCGCGAGCAGGAGCGACCACGTAAGCAGCCCCACCAGGCGCTGGCGCCAGATGCCCGCCGAGGAGTCGAGACCCGCGCCGAGCGCGATCCAGACCACGACGATGCCGACCAGCGTCAGCTCGCGCTGCGAGCGCCGGAACGCGTCGGCCACGTCGGCGAGCGGCGGCGTCCATTCGGCGCGGCGGAGCATCGCCGCACTCTACCGGGCGTCCCGCCTACTACGATCCCCGCCGTGGAGGGCCACATCCAGGTCAACGCTATGGCGGTGCGCCACGCGCTCGCGCGGACGTTCACGGGCGTCGACCCGCAGGGGCACGCCTGGCGGGGAACGACCGGCGTCGGCGACAGCGTCGTCACGGTCGACGTCGAGGCGACGGGCGGCGACGCCGTCTACGTCCACGTATGGGCGCCGGCGGTGCGGACGGGGCCGCTCACCGCGGCCGCCGCCCGGGTGCTGGCCGCGGAGAACGGCGAGATCGTCCTCGGCCGCTTCGCCCACCGCGGCGAGGAGATCATGGTCGAGCACACCATCCTCGCCGGCACGACGATGGATCCGGTCGAGGTGCAGTCGTCGGTGTGGACGGTCGGCTGGGCCGCGTCGGCCCACGCGCCGCGCCTGCGCGCGCTCCTCACCGAGGCGGTGCCGGTGCCGCCCGCCCCCCAGACGCCGGCGGCGCGGCTGCGCGACGCCGAAGACCACGTCGAGATGACGACCCGCCGGGTGCAGCGCTACCTCGACACGGAGTACGGAGGCTTCGAGCACCACCCCGACTGGGGCTTCCACGGGGCGTTCGGAAGCGCGCGGGTGTTCGTCGACGTCCTGCCGGTGCTGGACGACTCGACTGCTGTGCGGGCGTCGGCCCCGGTGCTCTCCGACGTCGACCTCTCCGACGGTCTGGCCGTGCGCGTGGCCGAGATCGCGGGAGAATCGCCGTTCGGCGCCTTCGCCCACCTGGGCGGCCGCCGCGAGCTCTGGTTCCAGCACGCGATCCTCGGGGACGACCTCGACGTGGTCGAGCTCGAGGCCGCGATCGGCATCGTCTCGGAGGTCGCCGACGGCTGGGACGACCGCCTGGCAGCAGAGTTCGGCGGGCTGCGGTACGCGGATCTGGGCTGAGCGATTCCCCTCTTTGGGGTAGTTACGCGTCCCTCGATGTTCGCTACATCGGGTCTAGAGACTCCCTCAAGACCCGCGTCCTCCTGCCGACGCGCGTTCAGAGGCACCGTGCAAGACGCGCGGAACGGCAACCCCCAGGCAGGGTCCCGTCAAGGAGGCACATATGCGCGAGTTCATCACCAAGGTCCAGGAGGAGAGCGGCCAGACGATGGCGGAGTACGCCGTCGTGCTGGGCGTCATCACGATCGCCGTCGTGGTCACCCTGGGCCTGCTCAGCACCGCGATCCAGAACACGCTCAACAACGTCATCGCGTCGCTCTAGCTGACGCGCTTCTCGCGGGCCGGTCCCCGATCGGGGGCCGGCCCGTTTGCGTGTCAAGGCCACCGGCGCGGGTGCTATCGTCATCCGCGCATGAGCGCGGGTAGAGCGGCAATGTGGATCATCGCCGGCGGCATCGTCAGCGCGGGCGTCATCGTCCTCGGCGTCGACGGGCTCTCGGGCATCCCCGGGGAGTGGGTCGGGCTCATCGTCGGCGCCATCCTCGCGTCGGCCGCCTTCGCGCTCGGCTACGCCGAGTGAATAGACGGGGTCAGACCCTTTGATTCACGCAAGCGACGCGGCGACCAGCTCGGCCGGGTGCACGATCGGCAGGCCGGGATGGCCGGCGCGGCGAAGCGCCGCCGCGATCTGGATGGCACAGCCGGGGTTCGCCGTCGCGACGATGTCGGGCCGAGCGGCCAGGATCGCCTCGGCCTTGCGCGAGCCGAGCTCGCGGCCGGTCTCCGGCTCGAGCAGGTTGTAGATCCCGGCCGACCCGCAGCACATGTCGGCGCCGTCGATCTCGACCAGCTCCACCCCCGGCACGGCCCGCAGGAGCTCGCGCGGCTGCGCGGCGACGCCCTGCGCCTGGCGCAGGTGGCAGGCATCCTGGTAGACGACGCGCACGGGCGCGTGCGGTGCCCGCTCGGCCCGCGCGCCCAGCTCGGCGGCCAGCTCGGTGGCGTCGCACACCGACGCCGAGAACCGGCGCGCCTCGTCCGTCTCGAGCAGGTCGCCGTACTCCTTCATCGCCGAGCCGCAGCCGGCCGCCGTGACGACGATGCGCTCGTGTCCGCCGAGCGCCGCGATCGTCGCCCGTGCCAGGCGACGGGCCTCGTCCTCGCGGCCGGCGTGCAGCGCAAGGGCGCCGCAGCAGCCCTGGCCCGCCGGCACCGACACCTCGCACCCGTCCGCCGCCAGCACCTGTGCGGCGGCGCGGTTCACACGGCCGAAGAAGACCCGCTGGACGCACCCCTCGAGCATCGCCGCGCGCATCCGCACCTCGCCGCGCGCGGGCGTGAGCCGGGCCGGGCGGGCGCGCAGGTCGGACGGCCCCACCCGCGGCGCCAGCGCGAACGGACGCACGCCGAGCGCGAGCGGCCAGGCCAGCGCGCGCAGGAGCCGCGGCCGCGCGGCCGTCGCCAGCACGCCGCCCTCGACGACCCGCTGGCGCAGCGATCGCGGCGCCCGCTCGCGCCGCAGCGCCCGGGCGCGCGGGATCAGGATGTCGTAGCGCACACCGCTCGGGCAGGCCGGGACGCAGGCGAGGCAGCCGAGGCAGCGGTCGAAGTGGCTCGCGACGGTCGCGTCGAGCTCGATCTCGCCCTCGTCGACCAGCTTCATCAGATGGATCCGGCCGCGCGGCGAGTCCATCTCGTCGCCCCACAGCGTGTAGGTCGGGCACGAGGGCAGGCAGAACCCGCAGTGGACGCAGGCGTCGAGCAGGTCGCGCGTCTCAGCCACCGTACGCCTCCACCACCCGCCGCTCCAGCTCCCGGAGCCCCGGGGCCTGGCACCGCCTGTCGGCGTCGCTGAAGAGCAGGCCGCGGGCGTAGCGGCCGACGATGGTCGTCGCGCCCGCCTCGCGCAGGCGCTCGATCGTGGCGGCCACCTCGGCGGGCACGCAGCGGGTGAGCTCGAGGCCCGCGGCCCGCTCGCGGTGGTCGGCCCACAGCGACTCGTCGCCCTCCACCAGCTCGCCGCCGACGAGCGCCACCGCCTGCTCGGCGAGCGGACGGGCCACCGGGCTCTCGAAGCGGACGAACATCCGCTCGGGCGGCCAGGCGTACTCGATGCAGGCCGGCGCGAGCGGCTCGAGGACGGTCGGATCGGTCGGCGCCGTCACCACGGTGCAGGTCGAGGCCGGCAGCGGGTGCAGCCGCAGCGTCAGCTCGAGGATCTCGCCCAGGCGGCCACGGGCGCCGGTGAAGAGCTTCGGCAGGTCGTAGCCGGCCACGGTCTTCACCACCCGGCCGCCGCCGCGGGCGACGGTGCCGTCGGCGAGCCGCACGGTCACGCCCAGCACGAGGTCGCGGGGGCCGCCGTAGCGGTGCGCGCGCGGGCCGGACGCCGCCGTCGCGAATGCCTCGCCGACGGTCAGCCGGGCGGCGTCCGGCGGGTCGAGCGCGAGCATCTGCCCGCCCCGCGCGAGCGTCTCCTGCAGCTCGGTCAGCGGCACGCCGGCGCTGACCGTGCACGTCAGATCGCCCGGCTCGTGCTCGATCACCACCGCTCCACGCCCTCGCGCTCGGCGGGATGGCGCCGGTAAGGCCCGGGCACCTCGCCGCACAGGCGCGGCGTCGGGAACGCCTTGCCCGGGTTGCAGAGGCCCTTCGGGTCGAACGCCGAGCGCAGCCGCAGCATCGTCTCGAGGTCGGCCTCGGAGTACATGAGCGGCATATGGCAGGCCTTGTCGAGGCCGATGCCGTGCTCGCCGGTGAGCGAGCCGCCCGCATCGACGCACGCCTCCAGGATCGCGCTCGCAAGCTCGGCCGCCCGCTCGGACTCGCCCTCGACCGCGCCGTCGTAGAGCACCAGCGGGTGCAGGTTGCCGTCGCCCGCGTGGAAGACGTTCGCGACCTCGAGCCCGTGCGTCCGGGAGAGGTCGGAGATGCGGCGCAGCGTCTCCGGCAGTCGGGTGCGGGGGACGACGCCGTCCTGGACGTAGTAGTCCGGGCTGATCCGCCCCATCGCCGCGAACGCCGCCTTGCGCCCGCGCCAGAACTTCATCCGCTCGTCCTCGGTGGCCGCGACCCGAACCTCGGTCGCCCGGCCGGCCTCGCAGGAGCCGCGCACCCGCTCGAGCGCGACCTCGACCTCGACCGAGGGTCCGTCGAGCTCGACGAGCAGCACCGCCCCGGCGTCGAGCGGGAGGCCGGCGCCCACGGCGGCCTCGGCCGCCCGGATCGTGAGCGAGTCCATCATCTCGATCGCGGCGGGCACGATCCCCGCGGCGATCACCGCCGAGACGACCTCCCCGGCCGCGTCCGTGGAGGCGAAGGCCGCCAGCAGCGTCTCCACCCGCTGCGGCCGCGGCAGCACCTGGACGACGATCTCGGTCGCGATGCCGAGCGTCCCCTCCGAGCCGACGAAGCCGCCGAGCAGGTCGAGCTCCCCGGCCCGGTCGAGGCGCACCACCTCGCCATCCGCCAGCACGACCTCGAGCTCGAGCACATGGTTGGTCGTGAAGCCGTACTTGAGGCAGTGGGCGCCGCCGGAGTTCTCGGCGACGTTGCCGCCGATCGTGCAGACCTGCTGGCTGGACGGGTCAGGCGCGTAGTAGAGGCCGTGCGGGGCGACCGCGCGGGTGACGTCGAGGTTGGCGACGCCCGGCTGGACGCGCGCCCGCCGGTTGGGCACGTCGACCTCGAGGATCGCGTTCATGCGCGCCAGGCCGATCACGATCCCCTCGGCGATCGGCACGGCGCCGCCGGAGAGCCCCGTGCCGGCGCCGCGGGCGACGAACGGGATGCCGCGCTCGTGGCAGACGCGCACCGCGGCCTGCACCTCGGCCGTGGTCCGGGGCAGGACGACCGCCTGCGGCGTGGCCCGGTGGCCGGTGAGCCCGTCGCACTCGTATGTGCGCACCTGCGCCGGCTCGGAGACGACCGCGGCGGCGCCGACCGCGCGCTCGAGTTCGGCAACGAGGCTCATCCCGTCAAGCTACTCCACCAGCTGGCGCATCACCATCTGCAGAAGCCCGCCGGCGCGGTACGTGGTCACGTCGGCCGGAGCATCCAGGCGGGCCAGGCACTCGAACGAGCGCTCGCCACCGTTCACCTCGACGGTCACCGTCGAGCCGACGTCGAGCTCGCCGAGCCCACGGATCGTGTACGTCTCGGTGCCGTCCAGGCCGAGGCTCCCGGCCGAGTCGCCCTCGCGGAACTGGAGCGGGATCACGCCGAGGGCGACCAGGTTCGTGCGGTGGATGCGCTCGAAGCTCTGCGCGATCACCGCCCGCGCGCCCAGGAGCGCCGTCCCCTTGGCGGCCCAGTCGCGCGACGAGCCGGAGCCGTACTCGCGGCCGCAGATGACGACGAGCGGCACACCCTCGGCCGCGTAGCGCTGGGCGGCGTCGTAGATCGTCATCGACTCGCCCGACGGCAGGTGGCGGGTGAAGCCGCCCTCGCGCTCGGCCAGCGCGTTCTTCAGGCGGATGTTCGCGAACGTGCCGCGCACCATCACCTCGTGGTTGCCGCGGCGGGCGCCGTAGGAGTTGAAGTCGCGCGGCTCGACGCCCTGCTCGACGAGGTAGCGGCCGGCCGGCGTGTCCGGCGAGAACGCCCCCGCCGGCGAGATGTGGTCGGTCGTCACCGAGTCGCCCAGGAGCGCCAGCACCCGGGCCGACTCGATGTCGGAGAGATCCGCCTCGTGCGCGAAGAACGTCGCCTCGCGCACGTACGTCGAGTCCGGATCCCAGTCGAACAGCTTGCCCTCCGGCGAAGGCAGCGCCGTCCAGCGCTCGTCGCCCTCGAAGATCCGCCCGTACTCCTCGTCGAAGAGGTCGGAGCTGAACGAGCCCGTCAGCGCCTGCTCCACCTCGTCCGGCGTCGGCCAGACGTCGCGCAGATACACCGGGCCGTCGGCGCCGTCGCCGAGCGGGTCGTTCGTGAGGTCGGTGTTCACGCTCCCGGCCAGGGCGAAGGCGACCACGAGCGGCGGCGACGCAAGGTAGTTCGCGCGCACCGCGGGGTGGATGCGGGCCTCGAAGTTGCGGTTGCCCGAGAGCACGGCGGCCACCTTCAGGTCGTCGCGCTCGATCGCGCCGGCGACCTCGTCTGGCAGCGGCCCCGAGTTGCCGATGCAGGTCGTGCAGCCGAAGCCGACCAGGTTGAAGCCGAGCCGGTCGAGCGGCTCGAGCAGCCCGGCCCGCTCCAGGTAGCCGACGACCACGCGCGACCCGGGGGCGAGGCTCGTCTTCACCCACGGCCGGGCGCTCAGCCCGCGCTCGAGCGCCTTGCGAGCCAGCAGGCCGGCGGCGACCATCAGCGCCGGGTTGGACGTGTTGGTGCACGACGTGATCGCCGAGATCACGACCGAGCCGTCGCCGAGATGGTTGCCGTTGCCCGTCCCGGCGCCGAACGCGTCCGTGAACGAGCGGCTCACCTGCGGCAGCGACACCCGGTCCTGCGGGCGCCGCGGCCCGGCCAGGCTGGGCACGACCGCCGCGAGGTCGAGGTCGAGCGTCTCGGTGTAGGCCGGCGGCGCCTCCTCGCCGGTGCGGAAGAGGCCCTGCTCGCGCGTGTAGCGCTCCACCCGCTCGATCAGGTCGGCGGGCCGGCCGGTGTCGGCCAGGTAGCGCAGCGTCTGCGCGTCGATCGGGAACGTCGCGGCCGTCGCCCCGAACTCGGGCGACATGTTGGAGAGCGTGGCCCGGTCGGCCACCGTCAGCGATCCCAGGCCGGGGCCGAAGAACTCGATGAACTTGCCCACCACGCCGTGCTTTCGCAGCTGCTCGGTCAGGGTGAGGACGAGGTCGGTGGCCGTGACGCCGGTGGGGAGCGCGCCGGTCATGCGCACGCCGATCACCTGCGGTTGCGTCATGTAGAGCGGCTGGCCGAGCATGACGGCCTCGGCCTCGATGCCGCCGACGCCCCAGCCGAGCACGCCGATCGAGTTGATCATCGTCGTGTGCGAATCGGTGCCCACCAGCGTGTCGGGGAACGCAACGCCGTCCTCCTGGCGCACGACCTGGCCCAGGTACTCCAGGTTCACCTGGTGGCAGATGCCCATCCCGGGCGGAACGACGCGGAAGTTCTGGAACGCGCCCTGTGCCCAGCGCAGGAGCTGGTAGCGCTCGCCGTTTCGCTCGTACTCGCGCTCGATGTTGCGGGCGTAGGCCTTGTCGGAGCCGAAGGCGTCGACCTGTACCGAGTGGTCGATCACGAGGTCGACGGGGACGAGCGGATCGACCCGGCCCGGATCCGCGTTGCGGCGGGCCACGGCCGCCCGCAGGGCGGCGAGATCGACGACGGCCGGCACCCCGGTCAGGTCCTGCATCAGCACGCGGGCGGGCATGAACGCCAGCTGCGCGTCCGGCGCCGGGTTCGGCCACGCCGCCAGCGCGCGCACGTCCTCCTCGCGAACGTGCACCGTGCCGACCCTGCGCAGCAGGTTCTCGAGCAGCACGCACACCGTGTAGGGGAGCGTCAGCGGGTCGACGATGCGGTCGAGGCGGTAGAGCGCCTCGCCGCCGGGGAGCGTGGCGCGTGCGCCGAAGGGGTCGAGGTCAGCCATACCCGTAATCTATTCCGAGATGAACGGATCACGCGTACAGGTGCCCGACGGCATGAGCCGCCCCTTCCAGGTCTACGTGAACGGCGTCGAGCAGACCGAGGGCACCGACTTCGAGGTCGCCGGGGCCTGGATCGTGTTCGCGCAGGAGCTCGTCCCGCCGAAGGACGAGAACGCGCGCAGCCTCTTCCGCGGGTTCTTCTTCGGCCGCTACAGGACCGAGCATGTGGTCGACGTCGCCTGCCAGGTCGGCGGGCAGTCGCACGTGTTCAGCCGGCTGCCGGTCGAACGTCCCGCCTGAGCCATGTGTTTGATGGGGGACGCGCCGATGTGGCTCCGACGAGACCGCTCTCGTCGGAGCGCCCCTGCGATCCGCCCCGCCGCTTTACGGAGGGGGCTCGTGCGGGAACCTGAGTTCCCCCACGCTCAAAAGATCGTCTTGCCCTGCCACCACCACGTCTCGAGGATCGCGAAGATGGTGATCAGGACGACGGCCAGGATGTGGCCGCCCTTGGAGCGCGGGTCCAGGAAGTACCCGAACAGGGCGATGATGAGCCCGATCATGCCCATGTAGATGGGCCGCGTCCACGTGCCGGCCAGCGCGACCACGACGGCGAGGCCGTTGATGACGGCGACGGCGTCGTCGCGGAAGGACTCGTATTCGGGCGTGTAATCTCGCACGGGGCGCTCCTTGGCCGGACTGGGGCGCAATCTTAGCGGGAGCGGCGGTGAGCGAGACTCGGGGAACGACTGCGCTGCGCACGGCCGGCGTCGAGCACCGGCTCATGCGCTACGCGTACAGCTCCGAGGGAGGCGCCCTCCAGGCCGCCGCCGACCTGGATGTGGAGCCGGCGCGGATGTTCAAGAGCCTCGTCGCCAGGGCGGGCGACGAGCTCGTGTTCGCCCTCCTCGCGGCCGACGCGGTGCTCTCGCCGAAGAAGCTCGCCGCGGCCGCCGGCGTGAAGCACTCACGTCTGGCCGAGCCCAAGGAGGCCGAGCGCGCGACCGGCTACCAGGTGGGCGGGATCAGCCCGCTCGGCTCGCGCAAGCGGCTGCGGGTGTTCCTCGACGTGGGCGCCGAGGAGTTCGCGCGCATCTGCCTGAACGCCGGCAACCGCGGCCACATCGTGGAAGTCGCCACCGCCGAGCTGGTCGAGCTGACCGGGGCGACGGTGGTCGACCTCCGGGCGGTGGCATGAATAGCCGGTGCCAGGCACCGGCCATTCACTACGACCGGCGCTGGAGCACGAAGAGCGCGACCAGGTAGGCGACGCCTCCGATCGCGCCGAGCTGGGCGTACGGCGACGGGTCGCCGCCGCGGGCGAGCTCGTAGAACACCGCCGCGATGATCGCGGTGATGACCACGAGGCCGGCGAAGGCCGTCGCCCGCAGGTCGAGCATGGCGGAGCGCTCGTCGGCACGGGGGTTGCGCATCACCTCGACCGCGCTGCTGCGGCCGCTGAACGCGACCAGCACGGCCGCGAACGCGACCATGATCGCCAGGCTCACCAGCCCGCCGCCCGGGTCGTCGTTCGCCCACTGGACGGCCAGGTAGACGAAGCCCAGGGCAACGGAGAAGCCCGGGACGAGCCATCTCGACCTATGCATCATTCGCATCCGCATCTGCATCGAAGACCTCCTCAACTGGACGGGAGAAGAACCGCGCGAGGGCGATGGCGAGCGGCAGCGACGGGGTGTAACGGCCCGTCTCGATCGCGTTGATCGTTTGCCGCGAGACCCCCATCTCGGTCGCGAGCTTGCCCTGCGACAGGCCCGCGGATGCGCGCAGCTCTCGGATCAGGTTCTGCATGGTGTAAAGCTAGCTTGACATGCACGAGATGTCAAGCAGGCTTTACATCAGCGGTAGCGCTCGCCGGCCACCGCGGCCAGCTTCTCCAGCGAGTGTGTCGCCTGGAGCGTGCGCACCGTCCCCGACTTCGAGCGCATCACGAGCGACTGCGTCCGCGCCCCGCCGCGCTGGTAGCGCACCCCCCGGAGCAGGTCGCCGTCGGTGACGCCGGTGGCGGCGAAGAAGACGTTCTCGCCCCGGATCAGATCGTCGACGGAGAGCACCTTGTCGAGGTCGTACCCCGCGTCGCGGGCGCGCCTCGCCTCGTCCTCGTCGCGCGGCCACAGCCGGCCGACCAGCTGGCCGCCGAGGCACTTGAACGCCGCCGCGGAGAGCACGCCCTCGGGCGTCCCGCCGATGCCCCAGAGCAGGTCGATGCCGGTATCCGGCGTCGCCGCCATCATCGACCCCGCCACGTCGCCGTGCGGGATGAAGCGGATGCGGGCGCCGGCCTTGCGGATGCGCCCCACCATCTCCTCGTGCCGGGGCCGGTCGAGGATCACCACCATCAGGTCGCGGACGCGGCCGCCCTTGGCCCGGGCGACCATCTCGAGCGTCTCCTCCATGGGCGCGTCGAGGTCGAGCGGCTCGTCGATGTCGGCGCCGCAGGCGAGCTTCTCCATGTAGACGCATGGGCCGGGGTCGAACATCGTCCCCGACTCCGACGCGGCGACGACCGCGAGCGCGTTCGGCTGGCCACGGGCGACGAGCTCCGTCCCCTCGAGCGGGTCGACCGCCACGTCGACGGCGACGCCCTGGTGGGTGCCGATGCGCTCGCCGTTGAAGAGCATCGGCGCCTCGTCCTTCTCCCCCTCGCCGATCACGACGACGCCGTCCATCTCCACGGTCGCCAGCATGTGGCGCATCGCGTCGACGGCGGCCCGGTCGGCGGCGATCTTGTCGCCGAACCCGACCCACCGGGCGCAGGCGAGCGCGGCCGCCTCGGTGACCCGCACGAGCTCGAGTGCGAGGTTTCGATCTGGTGCTTCAACCACGGGCGCTCCTCCCTGCGACGGAACCCGCAGAGGATACCTAGGCCCGTACGAGCCGGTTGGCGAGGCCGCCGATGCGCTCGTGGGCGAGCAGCGGCTCGATCCAGCGGGCCGGGATGGTGGCCGCGCCGTGGCGGGCGCCGGCGAGGGCGCCGGCGACGGCGCCGTTCGTGTCGGCATCGCCGCCCATGTTGACCGCGAACACGACCG
Organism: Gaiellales bacterium; assembly: GCA_036273515.1. Taxonomy (GTDB): domain Bacteria; phylum Actinomycetota; class Thermoleophilia; order Gaiellales; family JAICJC01; genus JAICJC01. Next base: position 741 of record DASUHM010000098.1, on the reverse strand, counting down.
CCGACTCGACGTCGGGCCGGCCGAACGCCGCCGCAAAGCCGATCCGAAGCGCCGTCAGGACGAAGCCCATCCGCTCCTGCGCCTCGGCCGCGAGCACCTGCTCGGACGCGCCGATTGCCTCCTCGGCCGCCGTGGCCGCGGCGGACGTCGACCGCGGCAGCTTGCGCCCCCGCACGAGCGCCGCCAGCGTGAGGTTGAGCCACGCGCAGGCGTCGCCGGCGAGCGGGTCGTAATGCGTGATGGACGACTCCTCGCGCGAGATCCGCTCGAGCGCGCCGGCGTCGTTTCGGTAGCGCAGCGCGAGCGGCGCCGTGCGCATGAGCGACCCGTTGCCGACGCTCATGCCGCCGCTCGACTCGTGGTAGGCGGCCGCCAGGCCCCGGGCCTCGTCCACCGACCGGGCCCGCATCAGCGCCGCGGCGACGGTCGAGCCGATGTCCTTCGGGCCGGACCGCGCCCACATCGCGTACCGCGAGAAGACGTCCTCCTCGTCGTACTCGCCCTTCTCCGCCAGGCTGGTCGCGAGCTCCATGGCCATCGCGGTGTCGTCCGTCCACTCGCCCCGCTCCCACGGCGGCGACTCGACCAGGTCGCGCAGCGGGCCGCCGTAGCGGGCGTGGATCTGCTCGGGGTGGAGCCACTCGACCGCGGCGCCGAGGGCGTCGCCGGCCGCCAGGCCGAGCAGCGCGCCGCGGGCGCGGTCGGCCATCCCCGCCGGGTCGCGCCGCCTCACTGGCAGCG
>DASUHM010000097.1 GCA_036273515.1 Gaiellales bacterium | reverse complement strand
GCTCGCTAAGGAACTCGACCTTACCGACGCCGAGCGTCTGCTCGGCGAACGCTCGATGAAAAAGGCGCCGCCATGAAAGCTCACCCAACTCGCGAGTGGCGGCCTCCGAGCGTCTATCAACACCGCCGGTGGAGCAGCCTCGGAGGTGATGGTGTTGCCGTTGCGCGCACGACCGTCATCGGCATCCGTGTGGAGGGCTTCAGCGGCGACGGCATCGTCTTTTTCAACACGACACACACGACCGTGCGCCAACTCAGCCTCAATCGACAACGCGGCTACGGCATCACCAGCTTCGTCGGCCACGACACCCGCTTCATCGGCAACCTGGACGTAGGAGACCACGAGGCCGGCTTCTACGTCGGCGACTCGCCGCACGCCGACGTCCGCCTGATGAAACCGCGCCATCGACAACGAGCCGTTCGGATTCCTGCACCGGGATTCGTCGTTCGGGGCCGACATCGTCAACGTCGCCCGCGGCAACTGCGTCGGCCTCGACGCCGACTTCGGCCCGGCCCCGGCCCGCTTCTGGCTCGCGCGCCATAACCGCTACATCGGCAACGACCGCGGCTGCCCAGCAGGCGGGGACGCCGGCCCCACAGTGCACCTCACCAAGCGTGGCGTCGACGCGATCCGCTCGCTGCCGCGAACGCTGACGACACGGCGGGTCTTCCACATCGACGGTAGGCCGATTCGTTGGCCCTACTTCTGGCGGGAAACCTGGAGGCCGGCTCTTGAGGCCGCCGGGCTGGACTACCGGACGCCGTACAACCTCCGCCACAGCTACGCACTCCACTGCTTACATTCCGGCGTTCCAATCGCGACCCTCGCCCGGCAGATGGGGCACGCAGACGTCAATCGCACGTTCGCGACGTATGGAGGCTGGGTCCGCGAAATGGGCGCCGACGCCGCCTTCATGCGCAAGATGTGGTTAGAAAATCAGGCTCAAGGCACCAACCGGGCACCAGATGAGTCGTAAAGCCGCTCGGAGAGAGCCGACATGGAGTACCCCCAACGGGAGGGTATTCGAACCTCCTCACGCCCCTTGAGTCCCTCCGCCATCAGTCGACGGCAGCGGCGGAGCGTGCCGCCGCCTCCCAACACGCGGTTGGTCATCGACCACGCCGTGGCTGACCTGACGGCTCCCCTGATCGGGTAGCGCGTTGGTGGGTGTAGGAGCTTCAAGCGGCCAGCCGAGCGACTCGCCACATCCTGAGGCGCCATCCGGCGAGTACTGCGACTGCAGTAGCTACGAGCCTGCGTCAAGACGACGCGGCGGCGGCCTTGGAGGCCGATCATGGGGGCATGATCGAAGTCACGACACTCACCAAGCGCTACGGCGAGACGCTCGCCGTTGATGACCTGAGCTTCACCGTTCGTCCCGGCATCGTCACCGGGTTCCTCGGCCCGAACGGGGCCGGGAAGTCGACCACGATGCGCATGATCCTCGGCCTCGACGCGCCGAGCGACGGCCTCGCCACGGTCAACGGCCGGCCGCTCGCCGACCACGCCGCCCCGCTCACCGAGCTCGGCGCGCTGCTCGAGGCAAAGGCCATCCACCCGCAGCGGTCCGCGCGCAACCACCTCCGGGCACTGGCCGCCACCACGGGGATCGCTGACCGCCGTGTCGACGAGGTGTTGAACCTCGTCGGCCTGGGAGAGGTCGCCGATCGGCCCGCGGGCGCGTTCTCGCTGGGCATGAGCCAGCGGCTCGGGATTGCCTCAGCGTTGCTGGGCGATCCGGAGACTGTGATGCTGGACGAGCCCGTCAACGGGCTTGACCCGGAGGGCATCCTCTGGATCCGCAACCTGCTGAAGGACCTCGCGGCGGAGGGTCGCACCGTGTTCGTCTCGTCGCATCTGATGAGCGAGATGGCTCTCACTGCCGAGCACTTCATCATCATCGGTCGTGGCCGGTTGATTGCCGACGTCTCCGATACCGAGCTTGTTGCGATGGGCTCGGACGGGCGGGTGCTCGTCCGAACACCGAACGGCGAGCGTCTGCGCCAGGTGCTCTCCGCCGACGGCGTACAGGTGATCGGCGACGGCGAGCGGCCCGACGTCTTCCACGTCGCCGGCCTCGATAGCGACGTCATAGGCCGCCGCTCCGCCGAAGCTGGCATCGAGCTCCATGAACTGACGCCGCAGCGCGAATCGCTCGAATCGATCTTCATGGAGCTCACGCAGGACGACGTGCAGTACCACGCCTCGGGCGCTCGCACCGCACACCCGTCCACCACGATCCGAGAGGCTGCCTGACATGACCACGACACTCGACCCTAAGACCATCGACACCCGGGCCGGAGCGACGGCCACCATCGCCCCCGCCTTCGAGCGCGAGCGCCTCGGGCATCGTGTTACCCAGTGGGCGGTCATGAAGTCCGAGTGGATCAAGCTGCGATCGGTGCGGAGCAATCTCATCGGCATTGCCGCCGCCGCCGTCGTGCTGGTCCTGCTCGGCACGCTGTTTGCGGCCCTCGGCGACAGCGGCCAGGGCCCGGGCGGCGCCGGTGGGCCGGGTGGCGCCGCCTCGGACTCCTTCTCGCTGATCTTCGGGGGCATCAACCTCAGCCAGTTGGTTATCGGTGTGCTCGGCGCCCTGTTCGTGGCGAGCGAGTACACGAGCGGCCTCATCCGCACGATGTTCGCAGCGGTCGGTCGCCGGACGCTGGTGCTGCGGGCGAAGGCGATGGTGTTCGGCGGCGTGACGTGGCTCGCCATGACAGCGGGCGCCTTCGCTGCCTTCTTTGCCGGGACCGCGGTCTATCGCGGCAGCTTCGCCACCTATGCAATCGGGGATCCGGGCGTGTTGCGAGCCGTGCTGGCCGTCGGCTTCTACGGCTGCTGCGTCGCGCTTATCGGCATCGCCCTCGGGTTCCTTCTGCGCAGCACGGCCTCGGCGATCGGCGTCCTGGTCGGCCTGCTGCTGCTGGCGCCGGTCCTGGTGGGTCTGCTGCCGGGTTCGCTCGGCGACACGCTCACCGAGATCCTCCCCAGCAAGGCCGGTGACGCGATGATGAGCGTGACGTCGCCCGACACCCTGCTATCGCCAGGGCTCGGGTTCCTCGTTCTCGTGGTCTGGGTGGTCGCCCTGCTCGGCGCCGCAGCGGCGACGCTCCGCCGCCGCGACGCCTGAGTGCGGGTCACGCCTCGGTAGGCTTGCGAAATGGCTGCCACGACCACGCGGCGGGAGCGGCTTACCGACGCGGTGTTGGCCATCGTATGCGTGCCACCGACGATCGCCGGGGCGCTCTCGAACGGCACTGTCGGCATCGTCGACGGCATCGTCATCGTGGTGAGCGTGACGCTCATCCTCCTCCGGCGCCGCGCTCCGATCCCCGTCCTCGCGGCGGGGATCGTGGCGCTCGTCGGATCGATTGCCGTGATGGGACGCCCGAACGGGCTGATCGCCGTGGTCATCGTGCTCGTCTTCACCGTGGCCGACCGGTACGAGCGGACAACCAGCATTTACGCAGGAATCGCCACGCTGCTCGCGTTCCTGGCAACGGTCGCGATCCTAGCCCCGCACGGTCTGCTCGGTCCGCAGCTGCTCGCAGCTGTCGCGTGGCCAGCGCTGGCGGTGGCTGCCGGCGACGTGTTTCGCACCCGGCGCGCCGCGATCGCCGCAGCGGAAGAGCGCGCGCGACGCGCCGAGGAGAACCGGGAAGAGGAGGCCCGCCGCCGGGTCGCCGAGGAACGGCTGCACATCGCCCGTGAGGTTCACGACGTGGTCGCCCACCGCATCGCGGTCGTCAACGTCCAGGCCGGCGCGGCGGAGCACCTCATGCGATCTCGACCCGACGATGCCGCGGCTGCGCTGCGTGTCGTGCGTTCGTCGGCTCAGGCCGCGCTCGACGAGCTGGGTCGCATCGTCAACGTGCTCCGCACCGCCGGCGAGGCCGACGCCCCGATGGAGCCTGCGCCGACGCTCACCCAGCTATCCATGCTGATCGGCTCGTACCGAGACGCCGGTCTCGCGGTGGAGTACGAGACGAGCGGCGCTCCCCGCATCGTCACCGACAGCACGCAGCTCGCGTTGTACCGCATCGTCCAGGAAGGGCTCACGAATGCCCACAAGCACGGCGACGGCCACGTGCGACTCAGGATCAGACACGCCCCTGAGGGCGTCGACGTCGAGATCGTGAACCGGCTCGGCGCCCCCGCGCCGGAAACTGACGCCGCGCCCGAAGCGTCCTTGCAGCCGGGCGGCTTCGGGCTGATCGGGATGCGAGAGCGCGTTCTGACTGCCGGCGGTTCTCTCCACGTCGGTCCCGAGGGCGCGAACCGGTTCGCCGTCCGCGCCCACTTCCCGAACGTCGAGGCGCCGTGATGACCATCCGGGTCGTGCTCGCCGACGATCAGGCGCTGATCCGCTCCGGCTTTCGCATGCTGATCGACTCCGCGGAGGACCTCGAGGTGGTGGGCGAAGCCAGCACCGGCGAGCAAGCCGTCCGCCTTGCCCGCTCCACCCGCGCCGACGTCGTACTCATGGACATCCGCATGCCCGGCATGGACGGCCTCGCAGCCACCCGCGCGATCACCGGCGACGACGACCTGGCCGGCGTCAAGGTCGTCGTGCTCACAACCTTCGAGACCGACGCATACGTCGTCGAGGCAGTACGCGCCGGCGCCAGTGGCTTCGTGAGCAAGGGCATCGAGCCCACCGACCTGCTCGACGCGATCCGCACCGTCGCCGGCGGGGAAGCATTGCTCTCACCGAAAGCCACCCAGGCGCTGCTGGCCGAGTTCGCAACCGCCGGCACCGGGACTGCGATCCCCGAAAGTGTGCTCGACGAGCTCACCACCCGAGAGCGCGAGATGATGGCACTCGCCGCCCACGGCCTCTCCAACGACGACATCGCCAAGCGGCTGTTCCTCTCACCTCTCACGGTCAAAACGCATGTCAACCGAGCGATGATGAAGCTCGCCGTCCGCGACCGCGCTCAACTCGTCGCACTCGCGTACCAGACCGGCCTCGTCCGCCCCAACGACAGCATCGACTAGCGGATGCTGACTCTACGACCGAGCTCACCGCGTTGACCGGGACATTCTCGCGGATCACATCCACGCCGTGGGGCGTGCCAATACCCCCAACGGGATTCGAACCCGTGTTACCGCCTTGAAAGGGCGGGGGCCTAGGCCACTAGCCGATGGGGGCGCGCGAGCAGAATACCGACGTTTACGCCGCGTCTTCGGGCGAGCCCGGGATCCGCGCGAGCGCCTTCTGCAGCTCGTCCCACGCGGCCTCCTCGACCTCGGCGTAATCGTCGCCTGCCTCGCGCGTCCGTTCGAGGTAGCGCAGCCAGACCACCCGCTGCGAGAGCGGAAATTGCGTGATTGTGTCGGCCGTCGGAGTCATTGCGTCTCTACGAAGATAATACGCCCGGAAACCGGGCTCGGTTCCCCACTATTGCACAGGCGGCGGCGCGATTGGGCCATGCACACGGGGCCTTAACGTGCCGGCTGGAAGAGGCGCGGATCGTCGGTGATCACCCCGTCGACGCCCAGTGCGCGCATCCGCTCGATCCCCGCGCGGTTGTTCACCGTCCACGCATAGACGCGCCCCTCGCGCGCGTGCACGGCCTCGACGAGCTCCTCCGTGACCGTGTCGTGGCGGACGGTCGCGTCCCGCGCGCCCGAGCGGTGGTACATCGCGACCGCGGGGGCGCGCCGGCCCGGGAGCAGCCAGGCCCGCCCGGCCGAGAGCGTCGCGCTCGTGCGGGCCACGTCGTTCAGCCGCGCGAGCGCCGCGAACTCCGACGTCGAGAAGACGCACCGCTGGGCCACGCCGGCGTCACGGCATGCGGCCAGCGCCTCCGCCTCGTAGCCGGCGGTCTTCAGGTCGACGACGAGCAGCGCGTCCGCCGGCAGGATCTCGCCGACGTCGGCCAGGAAGCCGGCGAGCTGCGGGCCGGGCCGGCCGCGATCGTGCGCGACGACGAGCCCCGGGCAGACGTCGAACTCGATCCCGTCCACCCCGGTCGCGACGGCCGCCTCGACGGCCGCGACGGTGTTCTCGGGGGCGAGCGCCGCGGCTCCGCGATGGCCGATCCGCAGCATCGGCGCGGACGCTACCACGTAGACTTCGCGGCCCTCGGGGCCGTTAGCTCAGCTGGTAGAGCAGGGGACTTTTAATCCCAAGGTCGCAGGTTCGATCCCTGCACGGCCCATCGCTGACCATGCGATCTCGTACCGCACCTGGATGCGGGCGCGGCGGATGGACACGCGGCCGTTGGCGAGGTCGATTGAAGCGCCCCGGTTTAGTGAGGCTTGGTTGGTTTCCTCGATTGTTCCGCGGCCGGCCGGCGCGCCCTTGTGAACACCTGGCCGACTGGCCTCAGGCGGCCCGAAGGGCCGCTGGGTGATGGTCTCATGAGCGCCTCGTATTCGGCCTTGCCTGTCTCGTCCCGATCCGCGAGCTCGCCCGCGCGCGGCCGTGGTGGTGGTGACGCCGGAGCCTGTAAAGGCTCGGCCGGTCGTCCCGGCAAGCCCGGTTGACGCTGGCGCTGGAGGGGAATAGGTACGGCATGCCCGGTATGTACGACGCGGGTGACATCGAGGTTGCGGTCGAGGACGGGCTTTCGATCGTGCGGCTGCTCGGCGAGCACGACTTGGCGAGCCAGCGACTCCTCGCCACGAAGCTCGCCACTCTGATCGAGTCCGGCAACCCACTGGTGTTCGACGTCACGCGGGCGACGTTCATGGACTCCACGGTCGTCCATGCGATGCTGAACGCGCGAAGCGCGCTGGCAGCGCGGAGTGTTCCTGTCGCGCTCGTTGTGTCCGACTCGGCTCCAGCGGGGATCCGCAAGCTGATCGAGCTCGCGTCGGCCGAGACAAGCTTGGTGATCGCCCAGTCGACCGAGCAAGCCAAGCAGCAGCTCCTCCTGGCGGGTCAGGAGAACTAGACGGGGCCGGCCGGGCCGGCTCGCGGTCGTGGGTCAACCGGGTTGTGGGCGTTAGAGGCGGGCGGCGCTGCTGATCGGCAAGGCCGAAGCCACGCCTGCGCCGCCCGCCCGGCGGGATTCGCCCCTCGACTCGGGTCGGTTCGCCGGGCGAGCGGGTGATTCCAACCAGAGGTTGAGGTTTACCTTTTTCGGGTATCTCCCGGTCCTGCTGGTCGGTGAGGCCCTACCGGAGTAGGAGGAGGACGGGATGTCGGATGCGTTTGAGCGTGTGGCGCTGGCGGTTGAGCGTGACCACGCGGACAAGTCGGTGGCGACGCGGCGCAAGTTTGTCGGCGGCACCGCGGCCATGCTTGGCAGCATGGGGCTGATCGGGGCGATGCCGGGCATCGCTCGGGCTGCGAGCAGCAGCCAGAACTCGACCGCGAACATCCTCACGGTGGCGACATCGGCCGAGGTGCTCGCGACGATCGTGAACACGGTCGGGTTCCAGAAGCATCTGGGTGGCGATCCGGTTACCCAGCGCAACGTTCGCGCGGCGGCGCGGGAGGAGTTGATCCACTACCAGGTGCTGGTATCGGTGGGCGGCAAGGCGGTCGCCACCAAGATCTGGATCCCCGACGCGGTCTTTGCGAACCGCACCAACTTCCTCAACACCCTCCAGGTGGGCGACCAGATCTTCGTCAACGCCTACCTGATCGGCACCGAGGCGTTCGCCCATCGCGGCCAGTCGCAGTTGGCCATCACCGCGGCCCAGTTCATGGGGGTCGAGGGCGTCCATCGCGCTCTGGCCAGGCAGTCGCTGGGACTGCTCGGAAACGATCGTGTGTTCATGAAGGAGGACGGCAAGGAGACCGCGCCGGGCGCGCCCAATCGCGGCCAGCCCGGCTTCGAGCACATCCTCGACGCCGTCGCCCAGTTGGAAGCGGCCGGCTTTGGATTCGGCACCAAGGGAGCGTCCCCCGGCCAGTTCTACGACTTCAACGAAGTCAAGAAGCACACCCCCAACGACCCCGACCTGAACACCTTCCTGCCCGACCTCGCCACCGGCTAGACAGACCGGTCGCGTGCGCATGGCGCCCCGCCAACCCGGCTCCCCTGGGCGGCGGGGCGCCATACGAACGCCCCGAGCGCCGAACAGGAGTTTCGACTCCGGCCTCCGCCGGCACCGACGACGGGCGCTCCCGAAGGGCCGCCCGCGCGCGGCGCCACCCGGCCAGCCCACCAGATGCCGCCCAACCACAAGTCCAGGCTCACAGCCGCCCGACTCGCCTGGCAAGTGGTTGGGGCACGACCATCGCCAGCGCTCTGCTGACGGATGGCGCGTGCGGGGGCGATGCCGGGCGATTGGAGCAGGCATGCCGACGGCACGTGGCGAGGCGTTGCGAGCGGTCGGAGACGTTTGATCCCAAGGTCGCAGGTTCGATCCCTGCACGGCCCATCCCCCAGCCAAGCGGCCTTCCGTCCTCATCCCGCTCGCGGGCCACCCACGTCTCGCCGCCGACGTCCGCGAGTTCCCCCTTGCGGGGGTCCTGCGGAGGACGGTGGTCGTCGATGAATTGGAGGGGGGCGGGGGATTTGCGTCTGGTCGGCTGCCCTACTAGGTGAGGCTCGTATGGATGGAGTTCGCGGTTGTCGAGGGCAAACGCTTCCGCTTGTCGTCGTGTTCATGTTCTCGGTGATTGGGATCGCCGGCGGTGCGATCGACGTGGGCAGCTGGCTGCATGCGAAACAGAGCTTGCAGGCGGCGGCGGATGCGGCGGCGCTGGCGGGCGCGTCCCAGCTTGCCAACGGCTGGGGGACGGCGCAGCCGACGGCGGCAGCCGAGTTCGGGCGAAACGACGCCGCGGGAGACTCCGCCACCTACGCGAACACGTCTGACCTGACGAACAACGACAGCGTCAGTGTTACGGCAACACGCAGCGCGCCGACGTTCTTCACCAAGGTGTTCGGGATCTCGTCGGTCACGGTGACCGCCACCGCGCGAGCGACGCTGCAGTCGTTCCAGACGATCGCGTCAAACCAGGACATCATGCCCTGGGGGGTGATGAAGGGCACCTACACGCCGGGCCAGAGCTATTCCATCTACACCGACAACAGTTCCTCCAACAACGGCGCCCTGTCACTTCCCTACGTGAACAACGCCAACTGCCCCGTCCCCAACGGCGCCAACCCGTACCGCGACGAGATTGACGGCAATCTCAACGCCTGCCCGGTCAGCGTCGGCGAGCATCTGGACGTGAAGCCAGGCCAGAACGCCGGCCCCACCCGCCAAGGGATCGACAGTCGTATCACCACCTGGGAATCGGTGAATCAGATCGTTCAGTGGGGCGCAAACGGCCAAGCCACACTGCTCGACCCCACCAGCAAACAGCTCGTCTTGATCCCGATCGTGGAAGATCCAAACGGCGCCACCAACTGGCTGAACGGCTCTGGCTGGGTGCGAGTCGTCGGCTTCGCCTGGTTCATCATCACCCCGGCGCCCGGTTACACCGCCAACGGCAAGACCGTCACCGGCGTCTTCGTCGGCCTTCAAGACACCGCCTCCACCGGCGACGTCACCGGCGCCTACAACCCCTCCGAGAACACCGACTACACTGTCACTCTCACGCAGTAGCCAAACCGACGGCAGTCGAGATCGTTCGTCATCGACGACGGCCTGGTGGGGCCAAGTTGTCGGCGCTAGTACCGGGTCTTCCAGATCATCGCCGGGTCGGGGCTGCCGTCCGGACGGACGGGGATGAACTCGAAGCCGTCGGGGATGTGCAGGTACCCGGGCGCCGTCCCGCCGACCGCGGTATGGCCGTACTGCCAGACGATCTTCTTCGTCCGCGGGTCGATGACGACCACGCGGTCGTTGAAGTCGTCGCCCACGATCACGTCGCCGTTCGGCAGCATCGCGGCGAGGCTGGGGTGGTCGAGCATCCCGGGCCCCGATGAGGGGCGATACGACCACATCACGGCGCCGGTATGGCGGTTGAGGATGACCACCCCGCCGGGCCGCGCGTAGTCGGCCACGATGATGTTGCCGTTGCGGGTGAGCTGCGGGTCGGAGGCGTAGCTCACGGGCGCCCTGTAGACATGGACGAGCTTGCCGGACAGCGTCATGTCGTCGATGTAGCCGCCGTTGATCTCGCTGATCAGCACGTGCCCGTCGCGAAGCGGCGTGTCGCCGTTGATGTCGCCGAAGCTCGCCGGCGGGTTGTGCACGCACACGCCGGTCGTCCCGAGGATGCGGACGATCCGCTGGCCGCGGATCTCGAGCACCCTGCAGTTGTACGCGTCGGCCACGATGACCAGCCCACCGGGTAGCGCGTAGGCGTCGTCGGGGGTGTTCATGTAGCCGGGGGCGGAGCCCGCCTGTCCCGGGTGCCCGTAGCGCCAGACCAGCTTCCCGCTCGGGTACGAGACGCGGATGATGTCCTGGTGCTCCTCCTCGTTGGAGATGATCTCGTGACCCGACGGCGCGAAGAAGGTGTCGTCGTCGAAGTACAGGCTGACCTTCGAGCCCGGGCGCGGGAACTGCCAGATGACGTGGTGGGCGGGGGTCACGATCAGCATCCGGTTGTTGCCGCGGTCGGCGATCAGGAGGTCGCCGGGGAGCGGCCCGTGGAACATCGCTGGGAGCGGCCCCGCCGCGGGGCGGCGGTGACGGTGCGCCGGCGCGTGGGCGTTCGTCCACCCCAGCCGGAGCACGGATGAGACCGGTCGCGTCCCGTCTGAGCCGCCGACGATGACGATGCCCGTGGGCGTCGCGGCGACGCCGGCGTCCGACCGCGCCTGCGGGAGCCGCGCGACGACGTGCGCCCGGCCCGACGCCGCCACGGCGACCACCTGGTCGGTCGGCCGGCCGGCGGCCGTGATCCCGCCGATCACGTACATCACCCCGTCGAGGGCCGCGGCCTCGGCGTGCATCAGCGGCTGGGGCAGCGAGCCGACGCGGGTCACATGACCGGTGGCCGGGTCGAACGAGAGGATGTCGCGGGTGGGACCGCTCTCGGTGCGTCCCCCGGCGATCATCACGCGGCCGGCCAGCTGCGCGACGGCCGCGTAGCGCAGGCCCTGCGGGAGCGTCCCGGCGATCCGCGCCCGCCGTCCGCCGGAGTATGCCAGCACGTGATCCGAGAAGACCTGGCCGGTGTAGCCGCCGACGAGGAAGGCGGACGATCCCGTCGACACGGCCGCGAGGTCGGACAGGGGAGTCGGCAGCGACCCGACCAGCGCCGTCGCGCCGGAGCCCGGCGAGTAGCGGCCGATGCCCGAGTAGCTCGTGGTCTGGCCACCGCCGAGCACGTAGAGCCGGCCCCCGACGACGGCGGCCGCGGCGTCGTGCAGCGGCGTCGGGAGCGGCTTCAGCGCCTGGACGCTGCCCGGGGCGACCCGCACCACGGACGCGGACGACGCCTGGGAGTCCTCGAGGCCGCCGAACGCGTAGACCGCGCCGCCGAGCGCCGTCACCGCGGGATCCTGGAGCGCCTGCGGGAGATGGCCGATCAGGGCGATCCGGAGCCGTCGCCGCGCCCTTCGGGGAGGAGCAGCCGCGGAAGCCGGCGCCGCCGTCGTCGGGTCAGGCTTGGCCGCCGTCCGGGGCACGGTGTGGGCATCGTCGCCGCCGCGGCTCTCGGCCCATGCGCCGCCCGCCACCAGCAACGCGACGACCGCCACGGCGAGACCCAGCCGGCGGAAGCCGATGCGGCGTCGACGTCGACGTGGCCGTCCGGTCGCGAGCATCCGGCGGCGAGGCTATCGCCCCCGGATTGGCGGGCGCCAACCGCTCGCGCGGAGCACCCCGTCGAGCGGGCGCGGCACGCGGGCGGGGTCGAGCGCCTCGACGAGCGGACCGGCCAGCTCCACCTTCCAGTTGGTGAGGAAGCCGCGCAGCTGGCCGGGAGCGGCTCGCGCTCGATGGGCAGGCTGCTTCTGGTAGGTGCGGAAGGCGCCGAGCTTGCCGTGCGCGGCGAGGATGGCCTCGGTGCCCTCGACTCCCAGGCCGCGGACGAGCTCGTCCTCGAGGTCGCGTTCGCAGACGAAGAACCCGAGCGCCTCCAATCCGGCGCGGCCCGGCGCCGGGTCGAGCCCCGCCTGCTCGAGGGCACGGCGGACATCCGGCTCCTCGCCCTCGTCGCAGAGGCCGGCCACGATCGCGTTCGCGCCGGCGGGGCCGTGGATGGCGAGGAAGTGGCCCATCGCCTGCGCGCCTCCGACGGCGAGCACCGAGACGCCCTCGGCGGCGAGGTCGCGGCCGCGTCGCTGCGCCAGCGTGCGGACGGCGATCTCGTCGCTGCGGCCCTCGACCAGCACGACGGCGCGAGACGTCACGGGACGCGGTCTGCCAACACTCCCGGTTTCGCCCGCGCGGAGTGCGGGTACCCGAGGCGGATCGCATGGCAAAGGAACGCACCGAATCTCCGCAGGCCGCAGACCCCACGCCCCAGCCCGAGCACCACGAGCCGCGGCTGGCCGATCCCGGCCTGAAAGACCTCTCGAAGCGCGATTACTTCGCGGTCATGGTCCGCGGAATCAAGTCGGCGTTGAACGACAACGTCACCAACCTGGCCTCGGCGGTCGCATACAACGCGTTCCTGGCCATCCCGTCCGCGCTGCTGGTCGCCCTCGGAGGCTTCAGCCTGCTGGCCGGCCCGAGCGCGGTGCACACGATCATGCAGCACCTCTCGTCGGTGATGCCGAAGAGTGCGGTCTCGCTGCTCGGTTCCAGCCTCACCCGAACGACGCAGGCGCACAACGGCGGCATCATCATGATCGTCGTCGGCCTCGTGCTGGCGCTGTGGTCGCTGTCCGGCGCCGTGCAGACCGTCATGTGGGCCACCAACCTGGCCTATGAGCGGGACGAGACGCGGAACTTCGCGAAGAAGCGGCTCGTCGCCCTCGTCATGATCATCGCGGGCGTCGTCGCGTTTGCGCTCGTGTTCGTCCTGCTCGTGCTCGGGCCGCACATGACCCGGTGGGTCGGATCGGCGGTCGGGAACACGACCGTCGTCACCTGGGCCTGGTGGATCGGGCAGTGGCCGATCCTCATCCTCGGCCTGCTGACGATCTTCGCGATCGTGCTCTTCCTGGCGCCGAACGTCTCGACGCCGAAGTGGCAGTTCATCTCGCCGGGCGCCGTGTTCGCCGTGGTCGTCTGGCTCATCGCGTCGGGCCTCTTCGCGTTCTACACCAGCCGGTTCGCCTCGTACAACAAGACGTGGGGCAGCCTGTCGGCCGTGATCGTCATGCTGACGTGGCTCTGGCTCTCCGCGCTCGCCCTCCTCCTGGGGGCCGAGATCAACGCCGAGGCCGAGCGCAGCCGCGAGCTCCGGCGGGGGGAGCCGGCCGCCGACACGATCCAGGCTCCGCCCCGGGGCTAGGCCGAGACGATGTCCGAGAACGAGTCCCTTCCGCCGCTCGAGCCCGAAGAGGAGCGGCCTGCGGCACCGGAAGAGAGCGGAGAGCTCGATCCGCCCGCCGCGCCGTTCCTGCACCGCCGGTCGCGGCCCCGCCGCCGGGTCGAGTCGGTGTTCGTGCGGGTGGTCGCGACCTGCGGGATCGTCGGGATCTGCGTCGCCGCGGCGGCGATCATGGGGACGCAGGACATCGCCGCCTGGATCATCGGCCTCGCCATCTCCGTGGCGAGCGTCGTCCTGGCTGCGGTGCTCTGGTCGTCGCGGACGCTCTAGCTCAGCCGCGCGGCTCGAGGAGCCGGAACGCGAGGGCCGTCGTCACCCCGTACACGAGGTGGTACGACCAGTCGATGCCGAGCGTCTTCGCGTCGTACTCCCAGGGCGGCTCGTACAGGCCCATGGCCGGGAGGGCGACGTACGCGTTCGCGAACACGATGCTCCCGAATCCCGTGCCGGCGACCAGCGGATTCAGCTCCGCGGTCCCCTCGACCAGCCCGTACAGGCCTCCCCAGGCCGTGCCGTAGAGCCAGTGGACGACGTTCGTCATCGCCGTCGCCCGGGCCGGAGGCACGTCCTTCTGGAAGAGGCCCCGGACGAACCGGTAGCCGACCTGGCCGGGCGCCGGCGCGTCCTCCCACCCGGCCGGCGGGTCGGGGGCGACCGCCTCCCGGACCGGCGTGCCCTTCCGAACCGATCGAAGGGTCTGGTACGCGGTCATGGCGGCCGTCCCGACCACGCCGGCGGCGGCCCCCCGGGCGAGTGCGCCCAGGGGGGAGTGGCCACCGCTCACGCGCCGACCGCGACGCCGTCGCGGGCGATCCGCTTCGCGAAGGCCCGGACCTTCTCGAGGGCGGCCTGCTCCTGTGCCAGGTTCTGCCGCAGCAGCTCGGCGACGTCGGTCGCGCCGCGCGCCTCGGCGTTCGTGATCAGCGTCTCGTAGACGGCGATCTCGTGGTGCTCGGTCTCGTTCGCACTCGCGAGCAGCACCGCATCGACGACGCGATCATCGGTCTTCTTGATGGTCGCCTGGCCCTCCTTCTCGAGGCCCTCGATCGCCGGGCACGGCGAGTCGTCGACGTCTTCACCGAGCATCTGGAACGCGCGCTCGATGTTGGCGATGTGCTGCTGCGTCTCGCCCGCGTGCTCGCGGAACAGCCGCTTCAGATCGTCCCGCTGGGCGTGGTTCTCGAGATCTCCGAGCATCTCGAGCGTCGTGCGCTCCATCGTGAGCGCGGCGCCGAGCTTGAAGCTGTAGATCTCCTCGGCGGTTGTGAGCTTCTCGAACATCGGGTCTCTCCTCCGTGGTTTGTCCGTCGGAGGCCCGCACTACCCGCCGCCTCGATCCGGGAAACGAACATGGCGGGGGCGGTTTGTCGGCGCAGGCGCGCGGGTACGACCCGTCTGGCAGGTGGACCGACCGCAACTCCGACCCGAGAGGTGATACCCCGTGTCCCAGAACGTCGGCGACTTCATGCTCCAGCGCCTGCGCGACTGGGGTGTCGAGCGCATCTACGGCTACCCGGGCGACGGGATCAACGCGATCATGGGCGCCTTCCGGCGAGCGCACAACGACCCCGAGCTGATCCAGGTTCGGCACGAGGAGATGGCCGCGTTCATGGCCTGCGCCCACGCCAAGTTCACGGGCGAGGTCGGGGTCTGCATCGCGACCTCCGGCCCGGGCGCCATCCACCTTCTGAACGGTCTCTACGACGCGAAGCTCGACCACCAGCCGGTCGTCGCCATCGTCGGCCAGCAGGCCCGCTCCGCCCTCGGCGGCAGCTACCAGCAGGAGGTCGATCTGACGACCCTCTTCAAGGACGTCGCACACGAGTTCGTCGAGATGGCGACCGAGCCCGCCCAGATGCGCCACCTGGTCGACCGGGCCGTGCGCATCGCCCGCGACCAGCGCACCGTGACCTGCATCATCGTCCCCAACGACCTCGCCTCCGAGGACGCGGTCGAGACGCCGCCCCACGCGCACGGGACGGTCCACTCGTCCATCGGCTACACGCCTCCCGTGGTGCTCCCGTCCGAGGCAGAGCTGCACCGGGCCGCGGCCATCCTGAACGAGGGCGAGCGGGTCGCGATGCTCGTCGGCGCCGGGGCCGTCCACGCCGCGGACGAGGTGCTCGCGGTCGCCGACACCCTCGGCGCCGGCATTGCCAAGGCGCTTCTCGGAAAGACGGTGATTCCGGACGACCTGCCGCACGTCACCGGCGCCATCGGCCTGCTCGGGACGAAGCCGAGCTGGGACCTGATGATGGGCTGCGACACGCTGCTCATGGTCGGCTCGAGCTTCCCGTACTCCGAGTTCCTGCCCGAGGAGGGCAACGCTCGCGGCGTGCAGATCGACCTCGACGCGCGCATGATCGGGATCCGCTACCCGATGGAGGAGCACCTCGTCGGCGACGCCGGCGCGACGCTCGCGGCGCTGCGGCCGCTGCTCGAGCGCAAGACCGACCGCGGCTGGCGGGACGAGATCGAGGAGAACGTCGCGGCGTGGTGGCGGTTGATGGAGGAGCGCGCCATGGACGGGGCCGACCCGATCAATCCGCAGCGCGTGTTCTTCGAGCTCTCGAAGCGGCTGCCGGATCGCGTGATCCTGTCGTCGGATTCGGGCTCGGCCGCGAACTGGTATGCCCGCGACCTGCGCGTCCGTGAGGGGATGATGGGGTCGCTGAGCGGCAACCTGGCCACGATGGGCGCCGGCGTCCCGTACGCGATCGCCGCCAAGTTCGCCCACCCGGACCGGCCGGTGATCGCGCTCGTCGGCGACGGCGCGTTCCAGATGAACGGCATGAACGAGATGCTGACCGTCAAGCGGTACCGGCATCTCTGGCCCGACCAGCGGCTGATCTTCCTCGTGCTGCACAACAACGACCTGAACCAGGTCACCTGGGAGCAGCGAGTCATGGAGGGCGACCCGAAGTTCGAGGTCTCGCAGGACCTCCCGGACTTCGACTATGCCGCCTACGCGGCCGCCGTCGGGCTGCACGGGATCCGTGTCGACGATCCCGAGCGGATCGGCGCGGCGTGGGACGAGGCGCTGGCGGCCGACCGGCCGGTCGTGCTCGACGTGCGCACCGACCCGGAGGTGCCGCCGCTGCCGCCGCACATCACGTTCCAGCAGGCGGTGAGCTTCGCCGAGGCGGTCGTCCACGGCGATCCCAACCGGGGCCGCATGATCAAGGAATCGCTGCGCCAGGCGGCGCACGGCCTCGTCCCGGGCCGCTGATGGCAGCCACGGAGGTCCGCCGCCCGCCCCACGAGGTCGCGGTCGACGGCATCGACGTCGCCGCGTTCACGGTACCGACCGACGCGCCGGAGTCAGACGGGACGGCCGAGTGGGACGCGACGACGATCGTCGTCGTCGAGGCCCACGCCGGCGGCCACACCGGGCTCGGCTACACCTACGGCAACGCCGCGACGGGCACGGTGATCGAGTCCGTTCTGCGCGACGTCGTGGCCGGGCGCGACGCGATGGCGGTCGGCGCCGCCTGGGAGGCGATGGGGCGCGCCTGCCGCAACCTCGGCCGCCCGGGGGTCGCCTCGATGGCGATCGCCGCCGTCGACACGGCGCTCTGGGATCTCAAGGCGCGCCTGCTCGAGCTGCCTCTCGCCACCCTGCTCGATGCCGTGCGCACGGCGGTGCCGGTGTACGGCAGCGGCGGCTTCACGTCCTACGACGACCGCCGCCTGGCCGAGCAGCTCGGCGGCTGGGCCGAGGACGGCATCCCGCGCGTGAAGATGAAGGTGGGGCGCGACCCGGGCCGCGACGTGGAGCGCATGCGGGTCGCTCGCGAGGCGATCGGCCCGGACGTCCAGCTCTTCGTCGACGCGAACGGCGCCCTCTCCCGCAAGGAGGCGCTCGCCTTCGCCGCGCGCGCCGCCGAGCGCGGCGTGACCTGGTTCGAGGAGCCGGTGTCGTCGGACGACCTGGAGGGGCTGCGGCTCGTCCGCGACCGCGCCCCCGCCGGGATGGACGTCGCCGCCGGCGAGTACGGCTACATGCTCCCGTACTTCCAGGGGATGCTCGCCGCCGGCGCCGTCGACTGCCTCCAGGCCGACGTCACCCGCTGCGAGGGCATCACCGGATTCCTGCGCGTCGCGGCGCTCTGCCAGGCCCGGTCGCTCGAGCTCTCGGCGCACTGCGGGCCGGCGATCCACCTGCACCCCTGCTGCGCCGCCCCCGCGCTGCGCCACCTGGAGTACTTCCACGACCACGTCCGCATCGAGCGCCGCCTGTTCGACGGCGTCGCCGAGCCGGTCGACGGCGCCCTGCACCCCGACCTGTCCCGGCCCGGCAACGGCCTCGAGCTGCGCCGGGCCGACGCCGAGCGCTACGCCCACTGAGGAGGACGAGCCCATGTCCATCGCATCCCGCACCGCCGGCAGCCTTCTGCGCAACCTGCGCGCCGGCCGCATGCAGAAGACGCTCGCCGCCGCCACGGCCGTCAGCGCTCCGGCCATGGCGTTCGAGACGTATCTCGAGCACTACAAGGCCTCGTTCGGAGACCGGTGGATGTGGACGCCGGTCGTGCTCACGCCGCCCCTGACCGCGGCCGGCATCGCCGCGATCTTCTCCGAACGGGCCGCGCGCACGGTGCTCCCGGCGGTGTCAGCGGTGTACTTCGCCGACGGGCTCGTGGGGCTGTACACGCACGTGCGCGGGGTGCACCGGAAGCCCGGCGGGTTCCAGAACACGACGTACAACCTGGTCATGGGGCCGCCGCTGCTCGCGCCCGGCGCGTTCCTCCTGATCGGCGGATTCGGCCTGCTGGCCCCGTTCATGGGCCGCGAGCGCTAGACGCCATGGCGCACGACTTCACGAAGGCCCATCACCTCCCGAAGATCCGCGGAGACCGCGGCCACGCCGACCCGTACGAGCTGCCCCGCCAGCGCCGCGGCACCACCCCGCAGATGCACGGCCGCTACCCCGACTACGACGTGCTCGAGGAGGCGGGCGCCTGGGACGAGCCGACCCGCGCCGTCGTGCTCGCCCGGATCGACGACGTGCCCGAGCGCGAGTTCTTCACCGACCCCGAGGCGGCCACGCTCACGGCGCTCTGCGACGACGTGCTCGCGCAGGACTCCGAGCCGCGCATCCCCGTGCTCGCCTTCGTCGACGCCAAGCACGCCGCCGGCAAGACGGAGGGCTACCGCTACGCGGACATGCCGCCGGACAGCGAGACCTGGAAGCTCGTCGCGCGCGGCCTGGACGAGGCCGCCGGGGGCGGCGCCGGCGTGTTCGCCGAGATCGACGCCGGCGCCCGCGGGAAGATCGTGGACGCGTTCGCGGCGGGCGAGCTCGAGGGCGGCGCCTGGGACGAGCTCGACATCTCCCGCGCCTGGAGCATCGTCACCCGCGATGCCCTGTCGGTGTTCTACGCGCACCCCTGGGCCTGGAACGAGATCGGCTTCGGCGGCCCCGCCTACCCGCGCGGCTACGCCCGCCTGGGCGTCGGGGTGAGCGAGGCCTGGGAGGGCGAGGAGGCGATCCAACCCGACCCCGTGGAGGACGTCAAGCGGAAGGGGTTCGAGTGACGGCAAACCTGCTCAAGGGATCCATCCTGCCGCGCGACAACGATTCCGCCCGGCTCCTACATCCCACCCGGCGCGACATCCCGGGCGTCGATCGCATGCGCCGCTTCCGCGCCGACGAGGAGGTCGACATGCTGATCGTCGGCTGCGGCGCCGGCGGCGGCGTCCTCGCCCAGCGGCTGGCCCGGGCGGGGTGGCGGGTGTGCGTGCTCGAGCGCGGGCCGTTCTGGGACCCGGAGCGCGACTGGGTGTCGGACGAGGCCGGCTCCGAGCACATCTACTGGAACGACGTGCGCATCATCGGCGGCGAGGACCCGGTGCAGATGGGCAAGAACAACTCCGGGCACGGCGTCGGCGGCTCGATGGTGCACTATGCCGGGTACACGCCCCGGTTCCACCCGTCCGACTTCGAGACGATGACCCGCGACGGCGTCGGCGCCGACTGGCCGATCGCCTACCGCGACCTGCGCGAGCACTACCCGCGGGTCGAGCGGGAGCTGCCGGTGGCGGGCCAGGACTGGCCGTGGGGCGATCCCCACAGCTACCCGCACTCGCCGCACCCGATCTGCGGCGCCGCCGAGCGGGCGTGGGAGGGCGCGATGCGGCACGGGATCGAGATGCGCGTCGGCCCGGTCGCGATCGCAAACGGCGTCTTCGGCAACCGCCCGCACTGCATCTACCGCGGTTTCTGCCTCCAGGGCTGCAAGGTGAACGCGAAGGCGAGCCCGCTCGTGACCCATGTTCCCGACGCGCTCGCCCACGGCGTCGAGATCCGGGCCGACAGCATGGCCGTGCGGATCGAGACCGATGGCGCCGGCAGGGCCACCGGCGTGACGTACATGCACGCAGGACGCGAGTGCTTCCAGGCAGCCGCGGCGGTCGCGGTCTGCGGGTACTCGATCGAGTCGCCGCGGCTGCTCCTGAACTCATCCGGCCCGGGCTCGCCGAACGGGCTCGGGAACGCCGAGGACCAGGTCGGCCGCTACCTCATGGTGCAGGGGGCGCCGCAGGTGGCGGGCCGGTTCCCCGAGCTCCTGCGGATGTACAAGGCTCCGCCGCCCGAGTTGTCCTCGGAGCAATTCTACGAGACGGATCCGGACCGCGGGTTCGCGCGCGGATTCTCGATCCAGACGATCAGCCCGCTCCCGATCGGCTGGGCGGAGCACGTCCTCGCCGACGGGCACCGCGGCCCCGCGCTGCGCGAGTACATGCGCGACTACAACCACTGGGCGGTGCTCGGCGCGCTCTCCGAGTTGCTGCCGCTGGCGGGCAACCGGGTCACGCTCGCCGACGAGACCGACGGCTTCGGGATGCCGCTCGCGCGGTTCGACTACACCCAGTGCGACAACGACCGCCGCAACATCGCCTACGCCAAGCAGACGCTGCACGACATCTGGGAGTCCGCCGGCGCCCAGGACGTGCTCACGATCGACCGCTACGCGCACCTCGTGGGCGGCTGCCGGATGGGCACGGCCCCGGAGTCGAGCGTCGTCGATGCCGACCATCTCGTCTGGGGCACCGAGAACCTGTTCGTGGCGGACGGCAGCGTGATGCCGACGCAAGGGGCGGCCAACCCCGCCCTCACGATCATGGTGCTCGCCTCGCGGCTGGCCGAGCGGCTCGGCCGCAAGCAGGCCGGCGCGACCCGCGCAGCTGCCCTGGCCGGTCGCGCGGGAGGCGCGGCGCGATGAGCCGCGACGGCGCAGGTGCGGTCGTCGAGCGCGACTTCGCGGCCTCGGTGCCCGCCCGCTGGCGCCGCCCGGCCGGTGATTGCACGAGCTTGACGGCTGGTCGAGCCGGACCCCGCTCGACCAGATCGGCCGTGAGCTCTGGCTGGTCGTGGTGGGAGGCGAGCAGGATCTGGCGACGGTCGGACGGCTGCGAGGACATGTCCGTGCGTTACCGTGCAGCTTCATCCGGGCCTCCCAGGCTCGAGGTCTCTGACAAGCCCCGATCATCCAGGGAGGCCCGGATGAACAACGTGCCTAGGAACTACAGCTGATATGTAGGTGTTCGTGTCAAGTGGCAGGCCGAGAAAGCCCCGTTTTGCAGGGGCTTTCTCGGGTGTTGGGGACGGGTCGGGAGGTGCTTTGGTCGATGGTCGTCAGTCTGAGATGCGGGGGTTGGTTACCCCATGACCCTGTTTTCGTCGCGGGCAGTGCGCCTGGTCTAGGAACGAGCGTGGCCGCCGTAGCGGCTGCTCATAGCTGTATCGCGCGTGCCTGCTGACCTGCGCCTTGGCCGTCTCGTCCCGCTCGGGCTATCGCCCGAGACCTACGGCGCCAGCGCGGCGGCCCACAGGAAACCGGCCAACTCGCGGGCGATCGCGACGGTGACCACGTTGGGTGGTTTGCCGCGCTCACGCAGCCGTCGGTGCAGCCGGTACAGCCTGGTCTGTGCCCGCCAGGCGATGTGCAGCACGTGTGCCGGCTGGCCGGCCTGGCGGCGGTTGAGCGTGGCGCCGATCCGCGGCACGTGGGCGTAGTGCCATGCCGACTCGACCAGCAACCGGCGCGCGTGCTGGCTGCCGGTCTTGGTGATCGAACCGCGGGTCAGCGTCTCGCCCGACTGGGACAGCGAAGGCACCAGGCCCAGCCACGCGGCCAGCTGCGAGGGCCGATTGAAGCGAGCCCAGTCGCCGACCTCGACCGCCACCGCCAAAGCGGTCAGCGTGTCGATGCCACGAAAGCAGCGAAGCCGGCTGACGACCGGCCACAACGCCGGGTCCTGCGCGATCCGCGACAGCCGCTCGTCGATCGCCTCTCGGCGCGCCACCAGCCCATCGACGGCGGCCAGGTAATCAAGATAGGCCAGCTCCGAAGCCGGATGCTGCCACTGCTGACCGGCCAACCACGCCCGATGCCGTGTCGTCCAGCACGACCGCTCGGGATACACCCGGCCGTAGCGCAACAACATCTTGCTCACCCGCTGCTTGGCGCGAGCCAAGTCATCACGCAGATGCGCCCGCGAACGGACAAGGTCACGCACCGCCTCCATCTCCACTGACGGCACCGCTACCGGCCGCAGCGACCCAGCCATCAACAAGCGCACCAATCGCTCCGCGTCCCGCCGATCCGTCTTGATCCGCTCACCCGCCGCCCGCGGCGTCTTACTCGGCGCGATCACCTCACACCAGATCCCCGCCTCCGCGCACGCCCGCGCCAAGCCATACCCGGTCGGCCCCGCCTCATAGCACGCACGCACCGGCCCCGGCAACTCCCCAAGCCATCCCACCACCGACGCCACATCACCGCCGAACCGCCGCCGCCAAAGCTCACCCGTCGAAGCGCTCACCGCAGCTGCCTCCACACTCCGCGCGTGGACATCCAACCCCGCCCATGTCACAGTCCCACTCACGGCCGGACCCTCCCTTCGCCTGGGGTCAGCCGAGGCCCGTCCTCGGCCAGACAAACCCCCGAACATGCGAACAGGGTCCGGCCCCACACGTCAACCCCAGCTAAGAACCCGCATAGGGTCTAGCCGCCCGCGGCTGCGGGCGCCGACCGGGCGGTATCGATCGCCGACTCGAGATGCGCCGCCAGGTCGGCGGCGTCGACGAAGACGGCAACGCATCCGGCGTCGCGCAGCTCGGAGGCGCCGAAGCCGCCCGAGAGCACGCCGATCGACGGGAACCCGGCCCGGCCCGCGGCGACCGCGTCCCAGGCGGTGTCGCCGATCACGACGAAGTCGGACACCTCGGGGAGCCGCTCGGCCGCCACCGCGATCAGGTCCGGGTGCGGCTTGGTGCGGTCGACATCGCCGCCCGTGGTCCACGCGTCGACGATCTGGCGCGCGTCGAGCAGGTCGATATAGCGCTCGGCCTCGCCCGGCTTCGCGCTCGACGCGAGCACGATGGGGCAGCCGCGGCCGCGCAGGGCGGTGAGGAGTTCGCGGGCGCCGGGCAGCGGGCGCACCTCGTCGATCAGCTCGGCGTAGCGGCGTGACTCGCTCTCGCGGATCGCATCGCCGAGCCGCTCTTCGACGGCGTCGCCGGCGACCGCCGCGACCAGCTGGTCGCCGCCCATGCCGTTGTGGCGGTGGATCCGCCACAGCGCCACCTCGATCCCGTGGTCGGCGAACGCCCGGCCCCAGGCGACCGTGTGATGGTAGTTCGTGTCGATCAGCGTTCCGTCGATGTCGACGATCGCGCCGACGGCGACGCCCGCCTCCTCCCGGGTGGGCTGGGAGTCGAGCGGCTCGCCGGAGACGGGCGGCGGCTGCCGGGGCGGCGGCTGGGACGTCATGCGCCCAGTCCCGCCGAGCGCACCGTCCGCTCCCAGGCGCGGATCACGACCCGCGCCACCTCGCCCAGCTCGTCCCCGCGGCTGAGGAAGTCCGGCACCGTGAACGCGACGTGCGCGTCGTCCGGCCCGGCCATCTCGACGGACAGGGCGTCACCGCCGGCGCCGCCGATCGAGCTGTAGGACCAGCCGGGGGCGCCGGGCACCTCGACCCGGCCCTCGGCGTCGTACGGCGTGTCCTCCTGCATCTCGGACTCCTACCCGGGCGGCGCGAGCGACGAAACCCGCGGCCTGCCGGGACCAGGTAAACCGGACGCCAATCCGGCATGTTTGAGATGGCCGTTCCCGGGCACCGCATTCGGGATGGCTCACGGCGCATCGCGGACGCGCGACGAGACGATCCTCGGCTTTTCGGGGCTTGTTCGCTCCATCGCGCGCCGGTACGCCGGGCGCGGCTTCCCGCTCGACGACCTCGTCCAGGTCGGATACCTCGGCCTGATCCAGGCCGTCGACCGGTTCGACCCGAGCCGTGGCACCTCGCTTCGGGCCTACGCCGCCCGCACGATCGACGGCGAGATCATGCACATGTTCCGCGACCAGAAGTGGGCCGTCCGCATCCCGCGCGGGCTCCAGGAGGCGAGCACGCGGGTCGCGACATTGCGCGCGGCGCTGATCCAGGAGCTCGGGCGCGAGCCGACGGTGGCGGAGATCGCCGATGCCGCCGGCCTGACCGTCGCGGAGGCCGGCGAGGCGATCGACGTCAGGCTGGCCTTCACCACCCGGGCGATGCCCGGGGACGGGCACCCGTCCGAGTCCGACCCGGACGGCTGGCCGGACGAGGAGTTCGCAAGCGAGGAGCGCGGCTTCGACACGGCGCTCGACCGCCAGTCGCTCGCGGCGGCGATGGGCTCGCTGCCGCTGCGGGAGCGGCGGATCCTCGCGCTACGCGTCTACGGCGACCTCACCCAGTCGCAGATCGCCGAGCAGGTCGGCCTGAGCCAGATGCATGTCTCGCGCCTGCTCACCCACGCCCAGGAGGTCGTCCGCGACGAGCTCGAGGCGATGGGGTTCGACTAGCGGGGGCGCGTCACGACCGGCGCAGGGCGTCGATCAGCTCCCAGGCCTGCTGGGCCTTGCCGATGTTCCGCTTCGCTGCCGTCACCTGCTTCTGCGTGGCCATGTCGAGCTCCCGTCTGGTTTCGACCCGCAGGTGCCCGCGACCGCCGCGCGGGCAAACGCGCGTTTTGCCGTCGCCGCCGGCCGGGTAGTTCGTACCACGAAACATCTGGCCTTTGGAGGGGATTCCGAGTGGCAGCATTCTTCGTCACCGACGCGCGTCGCGAGGGCAAGCCGTTCCTGTTCGTGGTCGCAATTATCGCGGCGCTCGGCGGATTCCTGTTCGGCTACGACACGGGCGTCATCTCCGGGGCGCTGCTCTTCATCTCGGGCGACCTGCACGCATCGACGTTCGAGCAGGAGGCGATCGTCGGCGCGCTCCTGATCGGCGCGGCCGTCGGCGCGGTCATCGCCGGCTACCTGGCCGACGCCATCAGCCGGCGGTGGACGAAGGTGCTCTCCGGAACGGTCTACGCGCTCGCGGCGCTGGGGTGCGCGTTTTCGCAGAACCCCCACCAGCTGATCGCCGCGCGGTTCGTGCTCGGCCTCTCGGTGGGGACGGCGTCGTTCGTCTCGCCGATGTACCTCGCCGAGCTCTCGCCCAAGCGGATCCGGGGCGGGCTCGTGTCGTTCAACCAGCTCATGATCGTGACGGGGATTCTGGCGGCGTACATCGTGAACTTCGGGCTCAAGGGCATCGGCGCGGACAACTGGCGCTGGATGCTGGGGCTCGGCGCGGTTCCCGGGCTGATGCTCGCCGTCGGCATGACGTTCATGCCGTACAGCCCGCGCTGGCTCGTCGAGCGGGGCCGCGAGGACGACGCGAAGAAGGTGCTCCGCCGCACCCATCAGGAGCAGGACGTCGACGACGAGGTGAAGTCGATCAAGAAGGTCGCCGCCGAGACGGGCAGCATCCGCGACCTGCTCGGCGCGTCGGTGCGGCCGATGCTGATCGTGGGCCTCGGCCTCGCCATCTTCCAGCAGATCGTCGGGATCAACACCATCATCTACTACGCGCCGACCATCCTCGCGTTCACGGGGTCGAGCGCGTCGAGCGCCATCGGTCAGACGGTCGCGATCGGCGTCACCAACCTGGTGTTCACGGTGATCGCCATCCTGCTGCTCGACCGCCTGGGCCGGCGTATCTTCCTGATCGCGGGCACGGTCGGGCTCACGATCGCCCTGGTCGTGCTCGGCGCCTTCTTCGCGTCCGGCACGCTGCAGGCGAACGCGTCGGGGCTGGCGCTGATCGCGCTCGTCGTCTACATCGCGAGCTTCGCGATGGGCCTCGGGCCAGTGTTCTGGCTGATGATCTCCGAGATCTTCCCGCTCGAGATCCGCGGCCCGGCCATGGCGGTGTGCACCATCGCGAACTGGACGTTCAACTTCATCATCTCGTTCACGTTCCTGACGCTCACCTCGACCATCGGCAAGACCGCCACGTTCTGGCTGTACGCGGCGGTCGGCGTGATCGCGATCGTGTTCTTCTACCGCCGCGTCCCGGAGACGAGCGGGCGCAGCCTCGAGGACATCCAGCGTGACGTCACGGGCTCATCACGCCGCGGCCGTCGCGGCCACGGAGAGCTGCGGTCGGCGTGAGCACGCGCGAGGGATCGATCTTCATCGAATGCCGGTACGGCGTCTGGGTGCTGACGATGCACGGCGAGCACGACGTCTCGACCGAGCCGAGCCTGGCGGAGGAGCTCGAACGCGTTACCGCTGCGGGCGGGCCGGTGGTCATCGATCTCAGCGACGCGGAGTTCATCGACAGCACGATCCTCGGCGCCCTCGTGAGCGCCGCGGGCCGATCCGGCGACGACGAGGTTGCGGTCGTCGCGCCCGCCGGGCGGGAGCCGCTCCGGCTCGTGCGGCTCACGGGCGCCGACAGCGTGCTCCGGGTCTGCGAGACGTGCGAGGCCGCCATCGATGCGGTCGGGCCCGCGCGCTGCTCCATGTGTTGAACGCCGTCCGCACGATCGAGCCCGGGCTCGCGTCCTCGAGCGCGACGCCGTCCGAGGCCTCGTAGAGGAGCAGCATCCCGAGGCCCACCGCCGTCCCGAGCTCCTTCCGGCGGACGAACCCGACGCCGTGGTCGCCGGCGACGATCGTCAAGCCCCCGTCCGGGCGGACGGTCGCCTCGATCCGGGTGAGGCCGCGGCCGCCGTCGGGATAGGCGTGCCGCACGACGTTCGCGCACACCTCTGTCGTCGCGAGCGTGCTGCTGGCGACGCGATATCCGGGGAGAACCCCGCCGGCTGGAGCAGGGCGTGCAGCGCCCGCCGCACGATGTCCAGGTCGTCCGCCTCCGCCGTGAGCTTGAAGTCGAACCCGCGCGCCACCGGAAGCATCGTCACCGTGATGCCCGGCAGGCGCCTTGATGATGCGCGACCCCCGGTGCACACTGAGACGGAGGTGAGCAACAACAGCGCCGTCTGGGCGGAGTACGCCGTCTTCGCCGTCACCCTGGTCGCGATCACCCTGATCCTGGCCCGGTGGGCCGATCGGCGATCCGAGCGTCCGAGCCGCGCCGAGCTCATGCGGCAGAGCGCGAACCGCTTCAAGTGGTCGAGCCGGATCGAGGCCGCCTTCGGCCTGGGGATGCTCCTGTACGGCGTCGCCTATGGCTCACCGGTGGGGATCCTCGGCGGGCTCGTCTCCCTGATGGTCGCGGCCGTCGACCACTGGTTCCGCATGCAGAACCCGTGGCGCTAGAGGGCCGGGTTACCCGAACCGCGATCCGGGGAATCTGTCACCCATGGCGTCCAGCAGACAGCTCGAGGCCGCCAAGCTGAACGTGAGGGCGGCGCGTCGCACAGGCCGCCGGCCGTCCCCGAGCGCCACACCTCCCCAGGACTCGCGCCGCGGACCGAACCCGCGCGACCCGAACGAGGCGCGCCGCCCTCGCGCATAACCGCCAGGTAGCGTCCGGCGGGTTGTCCCGGCCGTCGTCCACACCTGAGTTCGCACTCGCGGCGATCTTTGCCGTCGCGATGGCGGCGACGACCGTCTCGACGCCGATCTACCCGCTGTACATGTCGGCGTTCGGGCTCTCGTCGCTCCAGATCACGGTCGTGTTCGCCGCGTACGGCGTCGGCGTCATGGGCGGCCTGTTCGTGACCGGGCGGCTCTCCGACCACATCGGCCGCAAGCCGCCGCTGGCCGGCGCGCTCGTGGTCGCGATCGTCGCGATGGGGTTCTTCATCGCCGCCCAGGGGCTCGACCTGCTGCTGGTGGGGCGGTTCCTGATCGGGCTGACCGCGGGCGTCTATACGGGGACGGCGACCGCCTGGCTGGTCGACCTCGACGCGAACCGCGATCGCGCGACCAAGGTCGCCGTGGCCGCCAACCTGGGCGGGCTGGCCCTCGGCCCGGCCTATGCGGGCGTGCTGGCGCAGTTCGCCCCCTCGCCCCTGCGGACGACATACCTCGTCGAGCTCGTCCTGCTGGCGATCGGTCTGATCGTCCACCTGCGCCTGCCCGAGACGGTGAAGCGGCGCGGGGTCGACCTCGACTTCGCCGGGATCGTGCCGCCCCGGGAGGTGCGGGCGGTCTTCCTGCCCGCGGCGACGGCCGGTGTGGCCGCGTTCGGCGTCTCCGGCGTTTTCGGCTCGGTCGGCCCGGGGATGCTGCACGAGGTGCTCGGGATCACCGCGCCGACGGTCAGCGGAGCGCTGCTCGCGACTCTCTTCGTCATGTCGGTCGCGGGCCAGTTCATGACCCAACGGCTCTCCCCGCAGGTCGCCCTCCCGGCGGGCTGTGTCGCTTTGGCGCTGGGCCTCGGGCTGCTGGTCGTCTCGCTCGTCGCCGAGACGGTGGTGGCCGTGTTCGCGGCTGCGATCGTCGCGGGCATCGCCCAGGGGGTGATCGTGGGCGGCGGTCTCGGGCTGCTCACCGCGCGGGCGCCGGCCGACCGCCGCAGCCAGGTGGCCTCGACCTATTTCCTCGTCCTCTACATCGGCCTCGTCGTCCCGGTGATCGCGTTCGGCCTGGTGGAGAGCTCGATCGGGCTCGTCGACGCCGGATACGTCTTCTCGGCCGTGGTCGGCGCCGCAGCGATCGGCTCGGGCGCTGCCGTCTGGCGCACGGCCGGCCGCGGTCTGGGCGAGGGAGTAGGCTCAACGGCGTGAGCACCGAGGTGCGGCCGATCGACGTCGAGGCGGGCATGGCCCTCGCGGAGGTGCCGACGCCGGCGCTGATCGTCGACCTCGACCGGATGGAGGCGAACATCGCCGCATGGCAGGCGATGGCCGACCGGAACGGCGTCGCCCTCCGTCCCCACATAAAGACGCACAAGACGCCGGAGATCGCGGCGCGGCAGCTGGCCGCCGGCGCCTGCGGCATCGCCTCGGCCAAGCCGACCGAGGCGGAGGTGTTCGCCGCCGCCGGATGCGACGACATCGTGATCGCCTACCCGACGGTGGGCGAGGACAAGTGGGCTCGCCTCGCCCGCATCGCCGCCGGCGCGCGCCTGACCGTGAACGTCGACAGCGAGCACCAGGCTCGCGGGCTCTCCGCGGCCGCCGTCGCCGCCGGTGTCGAGATGCGGGTGCAGATCGAGATCGACTCCGGTCTTCACCGCGTCGGCCTCGACCCCGGCGACTACGCCGCGGTCGAGGCGTTCGCCCGGGCGATCGACGCGCTGCCCGCGATCGAGCTCGACGGCGTGACCACGCACCGGGGCAAGTTCGGCGACCGGCTGGGGCGCATGACGAACGCCGAGGCGGGGCACGAGGAGGGATCGATCCTGGTCGGGCTGGCCGAGCGCCTGCGCGCAGACGGCCACCCGGCGCCGAACGTGACCGCCGGCGGCAGCGTCACCGGGCCGGGCGTCGCCGAGGTCGACGGCGTGACCGAGGTGCGGGCCGGCACCTACGTCTTCTACGACGCGATGCAGGTGGCGGCCGGCTCGGCCCGGCCGGACGACGTCGCCCTCTCGATCCTGGCCACGGTCATCAGCACGCGCCGGGCCGGATGGACGACGGTCGACGCCGGGTCGAAGACGTTCAGCGGCGACCGCGGCGTGGTGGACGGGGCGGTCACGCCGCCCGGGATCTCGGAGTGCGTCGACCTCGCCGCGACCGTGATGCGGGTGACCGAGGAGCACGGCATGGTGCGGCTCGGCGACCGCGAGTCGGTCGAGGTCGGCCAGAAGCTGCGGTTCATGCCCTACCACGTCTGCACGGCCGTCAACCTGGCCGATCAGCTGGTCGGCGTGCGCGCCGGGGTGGTCGAGGCCGTCTGGCCGGTCCGGGCGCGCGGCACCACCCGCTAGCGGCGCGAGCGGCGCTGCCCGAGGGTGCACGCGGCCGGCCCGTTGGTCTGCCCGTTCGCACATCGCGGGGGTGCGGTACGGTGTCGGCCGTGCACGCCATCGTGACCACGGGCGGACTGCACACCGTGCTCGGCGACCTCGACGCGGCGGTCCGGGCGCTCTTCGAGCGCGAGCTCGGCAAGGGCCCGAGCGTCTCCTTCGACGCGCCCACGGCGGCCTGGGCCGAGGGCCTCTCCGGCCCCGCGCTCGACCTGTACCTGTACGACGTCAAGGAGTCACGCAGCGAGCGCCGGGTCGAGTGGGACCAGGCGCACGTGAACGGGCGCACCGTCGAGCGGCCGCCGCCGGTGCGGATCGATGTCTCCTACGTCATCACCGCCTGGGCGAAGACGGCCGAGGAGGAGCACGGGCTGCTCTCCGCGGCGCTTGCGGTGGCCTATGCGCACCCCGCGCTGCCGGACGACGTGCGCGTCGGCGCGCTGGCCGAGGACGAGGCCTACGACCACGAGCTCACCGTCCGCGTCGCCCAGCCGCCCGGCGAGGGCCACGGGCCGGCGTTCTGGTCGGCGCTCGGCGCGGGCCACAAGGCGTCGGTCGACTTCGGCGTGGGCGTCTGGTGCCGGCCCGGGCGGGCGCTCGAGCAGGCGCCGCTCGTGCGCACGCAGACCGTGCGCATGGGCATCCGCGAGCGTCCCGGTGCCGGCATCGAGGAGCTGCACCGCGTCGCCGGGACGGTGCGCACCAAGGCGGGCGAGCCGGCCGCCGGCGCCTGGGTCGTCCTGCCCGAGACCGGCGGCTTCGCCGTGGCCGACGCCGAGGGCCGCTTCAGCGTGGCGTCCGTGCGCGCCGGCAGCCACCGGCTCCAGGCCCGCGGCGCCGACGGCGCCGAGGCCGAGGCCGCCGCCGACGTCCCCGGCGGCCCGATCGAGCTCGAGCTGCGGTAGCGACGCACCAAGCGGGGTCAGACCCCTTTTGGTGCGCAGGAGGGCCCCGGTCGTCCTGCCCGGATGGGTAGCCGGACTGCGTCAAGCGCTGCCCGGGATCCCCTGGCCGCGCCCGGCCGGCCACGGCACACTCCCGCCCCGTGGCCGACGCCCCGTCTCGCCCCCCGTGCGTCCTGCTCGCGAACCTCGAGCCGGTCGCGCTCGTCGGGATGACCGACGTCCTGACGGGCGGCGGCGTCGACGTGGTCGTCGCCAACGGCGCCGCGCCCGACATCGTCGACCGCGTGCGCCGGATCAAGCCGGACGTGCTGCTGCTGGACGGGAGCTCCCGCTTCGCGCTCCAGATCGGCCGCCAGGCCCGGGAGGCCGCGCCGGGCACCAAGGTGATCCTGTGGCCGCGCGACGAGGGGGAGATGGAGATCCTCGACGGGGAGGGCGCCGAGCCGCGCCGCGTTGCCGTGTCCCCGTCACGTGCCCTGCTGAACGAGCTGCGTGTGAACGAAGGAAGGTGACAGATCGATGCCCAGCTACCTGACTCCCGGCGTCTACGTCGAGGAGGTCCCGTCCCAGTCGAAGCCGATCGAGGGCGTGGGGACGTCGGTCGCGGCCTTCGTCGGCCTCGCTCCGGGCGGCCCGGTGAACCGGCCGATGCGGATCTCGAACTGGACGCAGTTCGCGAAGCTGTACGGCGATCCGAACGAGCCCGAGAACGGCCCGTTCATGCCCGGCGCCTACCTCGCCCACTCCGTCTACGGCTACTTCCAGAACGGCGGCGGCGTGTGCTGGATCGTGCGCGTCGGCGCCGGCGACGGCGACCAGAAGGCCCAGGCCGCGCTGCCTGCGGCGAGCGGCGACGCCGAGCTCCTGCGGGCGACCGCCAAGGAGGGCGTGACCGACCAGGTCTCGATCGAGATCTCACCTGAGCCGATGAGCGGGGACGGCGAGGAGGGCAAGGCCGACCAGGCCACCTACCGCGTCGTCGTGACGGCCGGCCCGCAGCGCGAGGAGTTCGACGGCCTCTCGCTCAAGAAGGGCCGGAACAACGTGGTCACGAAGGTGAACGCGGGGTCGGAGCTCGTGACGCTCGAGGAGGTCGGCGGTGGCGCCGACGCCGCGCCGCGCGAGGGCACCTACAGCCTGAGCGTGCCCGCTGCCGAGCCGGTGGCCGTCTCGCCGGGCGAGTTCGAGGGCGACGTCGCCCACCGCCGCGGCCTCGGCGGCCTGGCCGCCGTCGACGAGATCACGATGCTCTGCATCCCCGATCTCGCCACGATCTCCGAGAACGGCGACGACACGATGTTCCGCGACATCCAGGGCAAGATGCTGGCCCACGCCGAGGGCGCCAAGGACCGGATCGCGATCCTCGACCCGCCGCCCGGCCTCCTGCCGCAGGAGGTGCTCGAGTGGCGCATGACGACCGCCGGGTACGACTCCAAGTTCGCCACGCTCTACTACCCGTGGCTCGAGGTGATGGACCCGCTCACGCGGCGCCCGATCATGGTGCCGCCGTCCGGCCACATGGCCGGCGTGTGGGCGCGCACCGACAACACCCGCGGCGTGCACAAGGCGCCGGCGAACGAGGTCGTGCTCGGCGTCAACGGGCTCGCCTTCCAGATCACCCACGAGGAGCAGGGCGGCCTGAACCAGCGCGGCGTCAATTGCATCCGCGCCTTCCCCGGGCGCGGCATCCGCGTGTGGGGCGCCCGCACCCTCTCGAGCGATCCGGAGTGGCGCTACCTGAACGTGCGCCGGCTCTTCAACTACATCTCCGAGTCGATCATGGAGGGCACGCAGTGGGCCGTGTTCGAGCCCAACGACGAGCGCCTCTGGATCCGCCTGCGCATCGCCGTGTCG
>DASUHM010000096.1 GCA_036273515.1 Gaiellales bacterium | reverse complement strand
CGACAGCCAGCCAAAGTGGCCAGCCGCAATCACCGCCCACGTCCACAACGCGATCAGCGAGCCGCCGCCGGAGACGACCAGGTCGCGGCGGACAAGCGTACGCAGTTCGGCCCGTTGCACAACGTCACCGTAGCGTGTGGGGCGGGCCCTGCCCGCCCCACACGTGGTCCGGTTGCGCTAGGGGCCGCCGTGGATCGGAGGCGGCTCGTTCATCGCCGCGGAGAGGCTCTCAGCCCGATGCTCGGCCAGCACCTCCGTGCGGTTCTGCTGGTAGCCGAAGTACAACGCCAGGCCGACGATCACCACCGCTGAGACGCCCATGATGGGGCCGTACTGCTGGTAGGTCTTGGTGCCGTAGAAGTAGTCCCGCGGCCATGCCAGGTTGACGCTCATGGCGATGCCGTAGGCGATCGCGATCACGTTGGTGATGACCGCGAAGCCGCCCAGGCTGAACAGCCCGTCGCGGGCGTCGGGCAGGTTGCCCGGCCACCCGTTCAGGCGCCGCTGAAGCAGCGGGATAGTCACTCCCAGGTAGGCCAGGTACATGAAGATGATGCCCAGGGCCACGATCACCTCGAACGCGTACTGGTTGTAGATGTTGAACGCCAGCACGACGATCGCGATCGCGCCGACGAGCACGGCCGGGAACACCGGCACGCGCCGCGTCCCGGAGACGTGCGCGAGCCGCGAGGCGCCGGGCAGGTTGTCGTCACGGCCCATCGCGAACAGGATCCGCACCGACATGGCGTGGATCGCCAGGCAGCAGACGAAGATGGCCACCGCGACGTCGGCAAGGAAGATCTTGCCCCACGTCGAGCCGAGCACGTCGGTGGTGATCGCCGGCAGCGTGAGCGAGGTGCCGTTCTTGAACAGCGCGTCGCTGACGGCCATCGTGCCGAACAGGATGAGCAGGAAGCCCATCGTGCCGGCGGTCGCCAGCGCCTGGATGACGGCCCGAGGCGCCTTGCGGCGGGGGTCGTCGGTCTCCTCCGCCAGCGAGCCGGCGGTGTCGAAGCCGTACATCACGTACAGGGGCATGATCGCGCCCACGAGCAGCGCGCCCAGGTAGCCGAGGCTGTGGTGGACGGGGACGTTGGCCGTGTTGGCCGTCTCCGTCAGCACCTTGGCCGGCCCGCGGGTCGCGTTGACCAGGAACAGGATGATCAGGCCGCTTGCGCCGACCAGCTCGGCGATGACGCCGATGTTGTTGATGCGGGCGAGCAGCTTGACGCCCGTCGCGTTGATCAGGGTCGTCAGGACGACCATGACCATCGCCAGGATGATCGCGTTCTCGGCGAAGTCCTTGCTGTAGAGATTGCCCGAGTTCGCCGACGACCCGACGATCTGGAAGTGGGTCGAGATCTGCGGCAGGATGACCTGCCAGGCGAGCGCAACGGCGGGCACCGTGATGACCTGCGCGCACAGGTACATCCAACCCGTGTTCCAGGCCCAGGCCTTCGACGCGAGCTGCTTGGACCACTGGTACACCGAGCCCGCCAGGGGATAGTGCGCCGAGAGCTCGGCGAACTGGAGGGCGACCATGAACTGGCCGAACATGACGACGAGCCACGCCCATGCGAACGCGGGGCCGGCGAAGAAGAAGCCGAGTCCCGCGGTCTGGAACATGCCGGTCAAGATGGAGATGTAGCTGTAGCCGGCGGCGAACGACGAGAAGCTGCCGAGCGTCCGGTGCAGCTCCTGCCGGTACCCGAACTCTGCCAACTGATGGCTGTCCGAGTGGGTGCCTTCTTGCATACCCCTCCCCTCCTCTGCGGAGACGGTTGTGGTCTAGACCAGGGAAATCTTCCCCGACCGGGGGAGGGAAGTCAATACGCTCGGCGCGCGTTGCGAACGGGCCGGAATGCCAGCGTGGGAGCCGGTTTCCCGGCTCCCACGCTGGTGCCGGCTCACTCGACCGGGATCTCGGAGTTGATCATCGCGAGGTCGATGCCCTCGCGGCGGCGGACGACCCGGCTGATCACGTAGATCGCGATCGCGATCAGGTAGAGCACCGCCATGTACTTCAGCGAGTTCGAGTGGTTGATCCCGTAGGAGTCGTCGGTGAACCACTTGTATCCGCAGAAGGCCAGGAACCCGCCGAAGATCACGCCGGCGATCGTGACGAGCGGAATGCCCGCCAGCTCGTACTTGGCGATCGGCGAGGCCTGGTAGATCTCGCGCCGCCGCCAGGGCAGCACGACGGCCGACAGGGTCGTGCCGAAGTAGGTGATCGCGATGACGACGGTCGCGTCGAGCGTGTAGCCGTAGAAGCTCGAGTTGTACGCGTACAGGTAGCTGATCGGGATCGACGGCACGAGCATGAGCAGGAGCGCGGCGATCGGGACATGGGTGCGGTCGTCGACCTTGGCCGCCCACTCGGGCAGGATCCGGTCGAACGCAGCCGCGAAGATCATCCGCGTCGACGACAGGAACACGCTTCCGGCCCAGCCGAAGAACCACAGCGAGAGCAGAAGCAGGAACACCACCTGGAAGAACCCGTTCCCGATGAACATCGCCGCCAGCATGCCCGGGTACGGGAACCAGTAGACGGGCGCCTTGGTCACCGACGCCCAGTACTCGCCGGACAGGATGCCGTAGAAGTTGAACCCCATCGCGTGCGCCATGGCCGCGAAGGTGATGACCACGACGATCGTCGTGAAGACGAGCGCGCCGCCCATCGCGTAGATGTTCTTGCGGAAGTCGGAGGCTCCCCGCACCTCGCCGTACAGGGTCGCGCCCCAGTTCGGCCACAGGTTGTAGAAGAGCATGAACGGGATCAAGAGGAACGTCGCCTTGAGCGGGAACGCGCCGAAGCCCTTGTAGTCGATCCCGGCGGACTTGCCTGCGGCCATCGTCTTCGCGAACGCGTTCGGGTCATGCGAGCCGTAGATGTCGGTCTGCTTGTTGAACGCCGAGGCGAAGTCGGCCTTGGAGTGGAACAGGAAGAGCGCCAGCATGATG
The DNA here is from genome assembly GCA_036273515.1 of Gaiellales bacterium. Taxonomy (GTDB): domain Bacteria; phylum Actinomycetota; class Thermoleophilia; order Gaiellales; family JAICJC01; genus JAICJC01. The sequence goes on along the minus strand of DASUHM010000096.1, from coordinate 33,596 downwards.
AGCAGTCCGGCCATGGCGCCGTAGAAGCACATCTTCTGGAAGCGGGCGTAGTTGCGCATGCCGATCGAGACCGCGACGGCCGCGATCACGGCGGTCGCCAGCGACGCGATGAAGATCCCCGTGCCGTGGATCGGGTTCCACCAGGCCGCGTCGAACGTGCCCGTGCCGTTCTTGCCGAGGACGTTCAGGATCGGCTGGATGAACTCCAGGATCATGATGTTGGCGTAGATCGGGACCCAGTGCCACAGGATGAACCACCACCCGGTGGCCGCCAGCACGAAGCCGATGCCGCCGCCGAACACGCGCGACTGCCACACGTAGTCGCCGCCGGCGCGGGGCATGACCGCGATCAGCGAGGCGTACGTCAGCACCTCGAAGATGATGAAGAGGCCCGAGAGGACGATCGCGGCGATCAGCCCGGCCTCCGGGAACACGGCGATGCCGGTGAACGCGTATCCGAACCCGAGCGCCATCAGGTTGATCGCGAAGGCCGAGTAGATGAAGGCGTCGAACACCGACCACCCCTTCACCAGGCCCGTCGCCTTGCGCACGAACATCGTGCGCTCCATGGGCGTGTCTGCTGCAGCCATCCCCTCTCCTTTCAGCCGCTGGTGAGCACGAAGTTCTTCACCTTCTTGCCGTTGAGCTCGATCAGGGCGCCCATCAGGTCGCCCTGCTCGTAGGCGCTGCCGGGGTTGATGCAGAGGGTCGGCCCGATGCGGGTGTGGCCGCGGGCCTCGTGGATGTGGCCGTGCAGCGAGAGCACCGGCCGGGTCTCCTCGATCGCCTCGCGCACCGCCGTCGAGCCGACCGGCTCGGGCGCATGCCCGCCGTGCTTGGGCTTCAGGTCATCGTCGAGGCCGGGGGCGTCGTCGAGGCCGGAGCCGTGCGGCGGGCAGTGCAGGTTCAGGATCGTCCGCTCGGGCGGCGCCGTCAGCTGCGAGGTGACCGACCGGATGCGCTCGAGCAGGACGTCCTCCGGCTCCTCCCGGTAGGTGTGCCACGGGGTCGGGTTCGCCCACCCGGTCGAGGCCATTTGGAAGCCGTCGATGTCGACGACCCGGCCCTCGGCCAGCTCGACCCTGCGGGCGGCGGCCAGGATGTCGTCGACCTCGAACTGGTCGTCGTTGCCGGGGCAGACGAACATCCGCTGCGGCTGGCCCGCCAGCTTCTCCTCGGCCATCTGCATCCACCGCTCGACGGTGCCGAGCATGTGGCTATGGAAGAGCTCGTCGAGCCGCTCGGAATCGGCCTCGAGCTCCGCCAGCTCGTCGGGCGTCGTCCGGAACGGGTAGTACCCGCGCCGGATCACGTCCAGCTCGAACGCCTTGACCTCGTCGTCGCCCTGCAGGTCGCGGCGCTGCTCCTGGAGCGTGCCGTGCCAGTGCCCGTTGCCGTCGTCGATGACGGGCACCAGGGCCTTGCCGGTCATGTCGCCCCCCAGGATGAGAACGTCGGCCTTGTAGTGCGTTCCCGAGTTCAGGAACTTGCGCCAGCACGTCTCTGACCCGTGGATGTCCGTGGCGAAGAAGACACGCACGTTTCGGGATTGTCGCCGGGGGTCAGGACGGAAGTCAAACGGGGAAAAACACCCATCTTCCCGACCACCCGAACCGGGGTCAGACCCCGAACGTCGGCCGTTGCAGTTCCGTTGCACTTACGTTCGGGGTCTGACCCCGTATAGTCGGCCGCCATGGCCGCCGATCCGCGCTTCGACATCCTCTTCGAGCCCGTCCAGATCGGCCCGAAGACGCTGCGCAACCGCTTCTACCAGGTGCCCCACTGCACGGGCTTCGGCGTCGAGAAGCCTTGGTCGCAGGCGGCCCACCGGGCCGTCAAGGCCGAGGGCGGCTGGGCGGCCGTCTGCACCGAGTACTGCACCGTGTCCAGCGACGCCGACGAGACGCCGTACATCTCGGCGCGGATGTGGGACGACCACGACCTGCGCCACCTCGCGATCCTGACCGAGGCGGTGCACGAGCACGGCGCGCTGGCCGGCATCGAGCTCTCCCACTCGGGCGCCCACGGCGAGAACTGCGAGACCCGCCAGCCGCCTCCGGCGCCGTCCCAGATCGCGAGCGACTTCTCGAACATCACGCCGAAGCGGATGGAGCAGCTCGACATCGACCGGATCGTCTCCGACTGGGTGCAGGCCGCGATCCGCTCGCGCGACGCCGGCTTCGACATCGTCTACGTCTACGGAGGCCACTCCTACCTGCTCGGCCAGATGCTCTCGCCGTTCTACAACCAGCGCACCGACGGGTATGGCGGCTCGCTCGAGAACCGGGCGCGGATGTGGATCGAGACGCTCGCTGCGGTGCGCGACGCGGTCGGCTCCGACTGCGCCATCGCCTGCCGGATGGCCGTCTCGGCGGCGGGCGGGCCAGGCGTCGAGCTCGACGAGGGCCTCGCGTTCGTGCGCATGGCCGACCACCTGGTCGACCTGTGGGACGTCCACATCGGCTCGATCCTGGAATGGTCGAAGGACTCCGGCGCGTCGCGCTTCTTCGCGGAGGGCTGGCAGCTCGAGTGGACCGGGCACGTGCGCGAGGCGACGGCCAAGCCGATCGTCGGCGTCGGCCGGCTGACGACACCCGAGCGGATGGCCGCGATCGTCGAGTCCGGCGTCTGGGATCTGATCGGTGCGGCCCGCCCGAACATCGCCGACCCGTTCATCCCCGAGAAGATCCGCGAGGGCCGGTTCGCCGACATCCGCGCCTGCATCGGCTGCAACATGTGCATCTCGAAGGGCGACGTCCGCCGCCACATCGGTTGCACCCAGAACGCGACCGCGGGCGAGGAGCACCGCCGCGGGTGGCACCCGGAGCGGTTCGACCGCGCCGCGAACGCCGACCGCGAAGCGCTGATCGTCGGCGCCGGGCCGGCCGGGATGGAATGCGCGATGGTGCTCGGCCGCCGCGGGATGCGCCGCGTGCGCCTGGTGGACGCGGCCGCGGAGCCGGGCGGGCTCACCCGCTGGGTGCCGCGCCTGCCGGGACTGGCCGAGTGGGACCGGCTGCGCACGTGGCGGCTGGGCCAGCTCGCCCGGCTGCCCAACGTCGAGATCGAGACCGGCGTGCGCATGGACGCCGCGGCGGTGCGCGCGGCCGGCGCCGACCTCGTCGTGATCGCGACCGGCGCGGCCTGGGCGGGCGACGGCCGAAACGGCATCACCCGCGGGGCGATTCCGGGCGCGGACGCCTCGCTCCCGCACGTGCTCACCCCCGAACAGATCATGCTCGACGGCAAGCGCCCGCCAGGGTCGCGCGCGATCGTGCTCGACTGCGAGGGCTACTTCACGGGCGCCGGCATGGCCGAGCTCCTGCGCGGGCACGGCCACGAGGTCGAGCTCATCACCTCGTGCGAGAAGGTCGCGCCGCTGTGCGATGAGACCCTGGAGGGCCCGATCCTGCGCCGCCACCTGCACGACCTCGGCATCGGCATGCGGGCCGAGGCCTGGCTGACCCGGATCGGCGCCGGCGGCGCCGACGGCGAGACCGAGCTCGGCGACACCTTCTCGGTCGAGGCCGACGCGTTCGTGCTCGTCACCCAGCGCGTCTCGGACGAGGCGCTCTACCTCGAGCTCGTGGGCGCAGGGATCGGTGCCGTCTACCGGATCGGCGACTGCGTCGCCCCGCGGCTGATCGCCGACGCCATCTGGGACGGCCACCGGCTCGGCCGCGAGATCGACTCGCCCGACCCGGCCCGGCCGCTGCCCCACCTGCGCGAGCGCCCCGGCTTCGAGGCGGACGCGCTGGCCGCGGTGCGATAGTTCGGCGGTGGCCGCCCCCGAGCATCCCGCCGTCACCTACTCGTCGTACCTGCACCTCGACGAGCTGCTCGCCTGCCAGCAGCCGCTCTCCGACGGCCCGGAGCACGACGAGATGCTCTTCATCGTCATCCACCAGGTCTACGAGCTCTGGTTCAAGGTGCTCCTGCACGAGCTCGAGCGGCTCCAGGACCGGCTCGAGATCGGCGACCGCGGCTCGGCCCTCATGACGATGAAGCGGATCCTGACGATCCTGAAGACGATCGTCGCCCAGATCGACGTGCTCGAGACGATGACGCCGCTCGGCTTCTCGAGCTTCCGGGGCCGGCTGGAGCGGGCGAGCGGCTTCCAGTCGGCCCAGTTCCGCGAGCTCGAGGCCGTGCTCGGCGGCCGCGACGCCGGCGTCCTCGACCACCACCCGGCCGGGCCGGCCCGCGACCGGATCCAGGCGGCGATGTCGCGCCGCAGCCTGTGGGACTCGTTCCTTCTGCACCTGAACCGGCTCGGCCACTGGATCCCCGACGGCGTGCTCGACCGCGACCCGGCACTGCCGGTGGAGCCGTCCGAGGCGGTGCAGGACGTCCTGGTCGAGGTCTACCAGTCGGACCCGGCCAGCGCCCAGGTGTGCGAGCGGATGGTCGACATCGACGAGGGCGTGCAGGAGTGGCGCTACCGGCACGTGAAGATGGTCGAGCGCACCATCGGCCGCAAGGCGGGCACCGGCGGATCGGCGGGCGTCGACTACCTCGCGTCCACCATCGGCCGCCAGGCGTTTCCCGACCTGTGGGCGATCCGCACCCGCCTCTAGACCGGATCGAGGAGCTGCGCGACCGCTGGGGCCTGGCCCTGGGCGCGCCCTACGCCGCCGGCGCAGGCGGCTACGCGGCCCCAGCGGACCTCCCCGACGGCGCGCCTGCAGTGCTCAAGCTGATCCACCCGCACCGCGAGTCCGAGCACGAGGCCGACGCCCTGGCCCGCTGGGACGGGAACGGCGCCGTGCGCCTGCTCGACCGCACCGACGACGGCTGGGCCGTCCTGATCGAGCGCTGCGAGCCCGGCACCCCACTCTCGGCGACCGGCCCGGAGACCGCGCTCGCCGTGCTGACCGGCCTGCTGCCGCGGCTGTGGGTGCCGGCCGAGCCGCCGTTCCACACGCTCGCCGACGAGGCGGGCTGGTGGGTGAGCTACCTGGCGGACGAGTGGGAGGCGGCCGGGCGGCCCTTCGAGCGGCGGTTGGTCGACGCCGCCATCCAGGTGCTGACGGAGCTTGCGCCGAGCCAGGGCGAGCAGGTGCTGCTGCACCAGGATCTGCACGGCGACAACGTGCTCGCGGCGGAGCGGGAGCCGTGGCTCGCGATCGACCCCAAGCCGCTCGCGGGCGAGCGCGAGTTCGCGGTGGCGCCGATCGTGCGCTCGTTCGAGCTCGGCCACTCCCGCCGGGCGGTGCTCGGACGGCTCGACCGGCTCACGTCTGAGCTCGGGCTCGACCGCGACCGCGCCCGCGGCTGGACGATCGGCCAGACCGTGGCCTGGGCGGTGGGCGGCGGTCCGCCCGAGCACGTCGAGGCGGTGCGATGGCTGCTCGATTCGTGATCCGCCCGCCGGCGGCGGACGAGCTGGCCCGGCTGGTCGAGATCGAGGCGGCCGCCGGGCAGGCCTTCGCCGACCACGGCATGCCCGAGATCGCCGCCGACGACCCGGGCTCACCCGAGGAGCTCGAGGCGTACCGGACGGCGGGCCTGGCATGGGTCGCGGCCGACGGCGACGGCCCGGTCGCCTACCTGCTCGCCGCGGAGGTGGACGGCTGCCTGCACGTCGAGCAGGTGAGCGTCGCCCCGGCCCAGGCCGGCCGCGGCATCGGCGCCGGGCTGATCGACCACCTCGCCGGAGCCGCCCGCGCCGACGGACGCCCCGCGCTCACGCTGACGACCTTCCGCGACATCCCCTGGAACGCGCCCTACTACGCGCGGCTCGGCTTCACGGAGCTGCCGGAGGGCGAGTGGGGGCCGCAGCTGCGGGCGCTCGTCGCGCACGAGGCGACCGCCATCCCGGGCGACCACCCGCGGGTGGCGATGATCAGACGGCTCGAATGAACCGCGCCGCCGGCTCGGCCAGCGACGCGCCGATCACCGCGGCGTCGCGCGGGCCGCCGGGCACTCGGAACGAATGGTCGCCGCCCGTCACCTCGACGTACTCGGCCCGCGGGCCGAGCCGGGCGATCACGCCGGCGAGCAGGTCGGGCCGGGCGAAGCTGTCGCGCGAGCCCTGCAGGAAGAGCATCGGCACCGGCACGTCGGACAGATGGGCGTCGCGGATCTTCTCCGGCCGCCCGGGCGGATGGAGCGGGTAGCCGAGGAAGACGAGCCCCGCCGCCGGCATGCCCTCGGCGGAGGCCATCGAGGCGATGCGGCCCCCCATCGACTTGCCGCCCGCGAACACCGGCCGGCCGGCCGCCCTGGACGCGCCCTCCACGAACGCCTCCCGCCACGCGTCGATCAGCACCGGCGGCCGGTCGGGCGCGCGCCGCCCCGCCTGCATGTAGGGGAACTCGAACCGCAGCGTCGCCACGCCCAGGCGCCCGATCTCCTCGCTGAAGCCGGCCATGAACGGCGAGCGCATGCCCGAGCCGGCGCCGTGGGCGAGCACGAGCACGGCGTCCGCGGCGGGCGGGTCGATCCACATGCCCGGGATCGTAGGTCTAGGCGTGCGCGAGCCGGCCGGACTCGGCCTTGTAGCGCTCGGTCCAGCGCTGCGAGAGGTCGTCGGCCTGACGGCGCCGCGTCGGCGTCGCGATCGCGACGGTGTCGGCCTCGGGGAAGCCGACGTGGCGCAGGATCTCGCGGAGCGCGTCCTCGTAGCTGGCCGCGAAGTCCTCGTAGACGACCTCGAACGGCTCGACGCCGCTCTCGCGGAAGAACGCCCGCCAGCCGAACTCGTGATCCTCGATGTCCCTGATCAGGTGGGCGATGGCGGCGTGGCTGTAGGTGAGGCGGTCACCGGCGGCGCGATCCGCGTTCTGCGCCCGCCACAGCGACACCGCCTGGCGCACCTTGTCGCGGCGGGTGACGGTGAGGTAGGTGAGGTTCGGGAACACCGACTGCACGAGATCCGGAACGGCCAGGCGCCGGCGGCCCGGGAGCGCCCACCGCGTCCCGGCGGGCGACGGGCCGATCCCGGGCGGCCTGGAGTTCGGCGCCGCCGCGGTCGTCGTGCACACGCTGGCGATGGTGGCCGTCGCGGCCGCCGTCGCCGTGGTCGTGTTCGAGGTAGTCGGCGTCGGCATCCTGCGCCGCGCCTGGGTCAACCTCGACCTGCTCTGGGCCGCTTCGCTCCTGGTCGGGGCGGGCGCGGCGCTCTTCGGCTGGACCGGGGTCAGACCCCGAACGGAAGTGTCACGAAAGACGCACGGCCGCCGTTCGGGGTCTGACCCCGATTAGCAGAACTCTTCGCGGTAGTCGCCCGTGCGGCGGCTGAGGGTGCCGTCCGGCGCGACCTCGTAGAAGCCCATCTCGCCCAGCGGGGGCGAGTAGACGTGCAGGGACGTCGCGAGGGTGGCGCCCGTCTGGGAGACGTCGTGGATGTGCGTCGCCCCGAACGAGAAGGCCGCGCCGGCCGGGTAGATCGCCGTCGGCGGCTGGGCGCAGCCCGCCGCCAGCCGCCGCTCGGCGAGCGCGCCGCCCACCACGGCCACCGCGCCGCGGCTGCCGTCGTGGTCGTGGAAGCCGGTGTCCTGCCGCTGCGACCAGCAGATCAGCCACAGCTCCAGATGGTCGTCCAGGTGCAGGCGGACGTAGATCCGCTCGACCTGCGAGTGGCGCACGTGCCCGCTCCAGAGATCCGGCCGCGTTGCCAGCTCGCGCACGAGCTCCTCGAGCTCGGCCCGTGTGGACTCCCTGTCCCGGTCGCGGTCGGCCAGCCACGCGTCCAGCGCGGCGTCGGCGGCGACCGTCTCGTTGGCGACTGCGGCGTCGCGTGCGAACGTGCCCATCAGCGTGCCTCCCTGACCGTCACCGTGACCCGGTGGACGGCGTTGTTGCGGTAGCCGCGCCTGTTCCAGACGGGCTCCTCCGGTTGCGCGTCGCCGCTCGCCTCGCGGGCGCGCACGGCGATCGTGTGCCTCCCCGGCTCGGCCGCGAAGGCGTGCTCGAACCGGGTGCGGCCGTACAGGCCGGCGCGGCCGGCGATCGTCGCGCGCCGCCACTCGCCGCCGTCCACCTGCACCTCGACGCGGGTGATCGCGCCACCGCCGCTCCAGGCGATACCGCGTATATGGGCGAGGCCGGGGTCGAGCGCCGTGCCGGGTGCGGGCTGGGTCACCAGCGAGTGCACGGGCACCCGCTCCATTCGCTCCCCCGGCCCGGGGTCGTCCGCGGCGGCGAAGCGGTAGTCGACGGCGTGGAACGGCCCTTCGTACTCCTCCGCCGCCACCTGGATCCGTTCGAGCCACTTCACGGAGTCGGTGGCGTACCAGCCGGGCACGATCGCCCGCACGGGCCCGCCGTGCGCGGCCGGGATCGGCTCGCCGTCCATCTCGTAGGCGAGCAGCGTGTCGGGATCGATCGCCTTCCGCAGCGGCAGCGAGCGGCCGTACGCGTGCCGGCCGCCGTCGCCCTCGAACGGGCCGCGGTCGGCGCCGGTGAGGACGACGCCGGTCGCCCGCGTGTCGACGCCGGCGCGCTCGAGCAGGTCGCGCAGCCGCGCGCCCGTCCAGCGCGCCTCGGACACCGCGCCGACCTGCCACTGCAGTCCGGGCACGGGTGGCGTGAGCTCGGCGCGGCGATGGCCGGCGCACTCGAGCACGACCGGGAGCGTCCGGGCCGGGAGCGCCTGCAGGTCGGAGAGCGCCAGGATCGCCGGCGTTTCGACGAGCCCACCGAGCACCAGTCGCCAGCCGTGCGGATCGATCACCGGCGCGGGGAAGTGCTCGCGGCGGAAGTGCTCGGCGGCCGGCATCGTCTCGGCGCCGAGCGCCTCGAGCCGCGCGGCGGTGTTGTGCACCTCGGGCGCCGGCGAGTGCGAGCCGGCGGTGCCGACCGTCGGTTGGACGTGGGGCTCTGGCATCAGGCGATCGTAATCTCCATCGTTCTACTTGACAATATAGGGGCGGTTGCCGGAAGCGTCAACCCCCAGCCGTCGCGTCAAGCAGGACGGGCGGCGTGGCCGCCGAGGTACAGCTGGGCCATGCGCGGGTCTTCCAGGAGCTCGGGCCCGCCGGCGGCGATGGCGACGGCGCCGCCGTCCATCACCGCCCCGCGATGCGCGATCCCGAGGCCCGCGCGGGCGTTTTGCTCGACGAGCAGGATGGTGTGGCCGTCGCCGTTCAGGCCGGTGATCGTCTCGAAGACCGTCCGGCGGGCCTTCGGATCGAGCCCCATCGACGGCTCGTCCATCAGGATCAGGCGCGGCTCGAGCATCAGCGCCCGCGCGATCTCGACGATCTTCTGCTGACCGCCGGACAGGGCGCCTGCCTTGTCCCGGCGGCGTTCCGCCACGATCGGGAAGCGCTCGGACACGGCCTCGGCCCGCCGCCGCACCGCGGCGGCGTCACGCAGGATGTGGCCGCCCATCAGCACGTTCTCCCACACGGTCATGCCGGCGAACAGGCCCCGCTCCTGGGGAACGTGGACGACTCCGCGGCGGAGCACGGCTCCCGGCGACAGGCCGGCGATGTCGTCGCCGTCGAGCACGATCCGGCCCTGGCGCGGACGCAGCAGGCCGGAGACCGTGCGAAGGACGGTCGACTTGCCGGCGCCGTTGGGGCCGACCAGGCAGGTGATCGTCCCGGGCTCGAGCGTGAGGTCGACGCCGCGCAGCACGTCGGCGGCGCCGTAGCCCGCCCGCACGTCCTGCAGCGCGAGGACGGTCACGTGCCGAGGTAGGCGTCGAGGACGGCGGGGTCGTGCTGGACGGCCGCGGGCGGCCCCTCGGCGATCTTCGACCCGTGGTCGAGCACGATCACCGGATCGCACAGCCGCATCACCGTCGGCATCGAGTGCTCGACCACGAGCAGCGTGAGGCCGCGGGCGTGCAGCTCGCGGATGTGCCGCTCCATCGTCTCGACCATGACCGGGTTCACACCGGAGGTCGGCTCGTCGAGCAGGACGAGCCGGGGCCGGCCCATGAGGACGGTGGCGAACTCGAGCAGCTTGCGCTGGCCGAACGAGAGCTGGTCGGCCCGTGAGGCGGCCAGACGGGCCAGCCCGAACTCCTCGAGGACGCCGATCGCCCGCTCCCGGTCGGCCCGCGAGACGGCCTGCCGGAACGCGCTTCGGCGCGGCTGCTGGACGGCGGCCACCATGTTCTCGACGAGCGTCAGCGACCCGAAGACCCGCGCCTGCTGGAACGTCCGCGTGAGGCCGCGCCGGCAAAGCGCGGTCGGCTCCGGGCGGCGCACGCGCTTGCCGGCGAACGCGACCGACCCCGAGTCGGCCCGCAGGTACCCGGTGATGAGGTTGAAGAGGGTCGTCTTGCCCGAGCCGTTGGGGCCGATGAGCGCGGTCACGGTGCCCTCCGCGACCGCCAGCGAGCAGCCGTCGACCGCGGCCACGCCCCCGAAGCGCTTGGTCAGGCCGTCGACCTCGAGCACGGCGGTCATGTGACCGCCTCCGGCATCTCGGCCCGCGGACCGTCGGCCCGGTGAGCGCCGTTGGACGAGCGCCGCGCGGCGACGAGGTCGGCGATGGACGGCAGGATCCCGCGCGGCATGAGCAGCATGACTCCGAGGAAGATGGCCGCGTACGCGACCAGGTAGAGCTCGCTTGCGCCCTCGCTGAACGCAAGGTACTGCTGGGCGGGGACGAGGATGAGCGCGCCGAGCGTCGGCCCCCAGATCGTCCCCCGCCCGCCCAGGAACGCCATCAGCACCGCGCCGACCGTCACGAGCGGGTCGACCGCGAACTGCGGGTAGACGAAGCCGATGTAGTACGCCCACACGCCGCCGGCCATGGCCGTCAGGCCGGCGCTGATCGCGACGGCGAAGAGCTTCGCGTACGTGGTGTGGACGCCCAGCCCCCGCGCCCGGTCCTCGTCGTCGCGGATGGCGAAGAGCATCAGGCCGAGCCTGCCGGTCGAGACGTACCACGACAGCAGCACGGAGAGGGCGAACACCGCCACCATCGCCAGGTAGAACGGCCGCTCGAACGTCGTGTTGGGGAACGGCGGCAGCGGCATGACGAGCCCCTGCGCCCCGTTCGTCAGCGAGTGGAGGTTGAACGCGAGCTGCTGGGCGATGAAGAGCATCGAGATCGTCACGATCGCGAACGTCGCCGCCCGGGTGCGCACGGCCACCCATGCGACCGGGAGCGCGGCGACGGCGACGCCCAGCCCGATGACGGGGAGCACCCAAAACGGTCGATATCCACCGCCGATCGAGATGTGCTGGAAGAGGATGGCCTCGCCGTAGGCGCCCATCCCGAAGAAGGCGGCGTTGCCGAGCGACAGGTAGCCGGAGAACCCGCCGAGCACGTTCCACGCCGTGGCCAGGGCCGCGTACATGACGGTGAAGATGCCGATGTTCACCACCCACGACTCGGTGAAGACGAACGGGAACGCGACGAAGAGCGCCGTGAACCCGATTCCGCGGGCCAGGCCGGGGACGGTCAGCTTCCTCACAGCCGGCCCCGCTCCGTGGCGCCCATGAGGCCCTGGGGCCGCACCACCAGGACGGCGATCAGGATCACGAAGAACACGAGCGACGACCAGGTCGGCGAGATCGTCGCCGCCAGCACCGCCTCCGAGACGCCCATCAGGAGCGCGGCGACGACGGCCCCCGTGAGGCTGCCGAGGCCGCCGAGGACGACGATCGTGAGCAGGCGGGAGATCAGGTCGTAGTGGCTGCCCGGGTTGAAGGGCTCGACCATGCCGAACACCGCGCCCGCGGCGGTCGCCGTGGCGACGCTCAGGCCGAACCCGTAGGCCGACACCCGCTCGGCGTCGACCCCGAGCAGCCGCGCCGCGGTCGGGTTCTGCACGGTCGCCCGGATCGACCGCCCCAGCCGGGTGCGGTGGAGCACGAGGTAGAGGAGGAGCAGGATCGCGCCGGAGATGCCGAACGCCACCAGCCGCACCACCGCGATCCGGTAGCCGGCGATGGTGAGCGAGTCGTTCACGTAGCCCGGCAGGGTGGCCCGGTAGGTGGTCGTGTAGATCACGCTCAGGACGCCCTCGATCCCGAGCGCGATCGCCCAGGTGACCAGCAGGGACAGCTCCTCGCGCTCGTCCGAGCGCAGCGGCCGCAGGAACACCAGCTGGAGGAGGACGCCGACCGCGAACGCGGCCGGCGCCATCAGCACGATCGAGACGAACGGGTCGATGTTGAAGTCGGTGAAGAGGGTGTAGCTGACGTACGCCCCGGCGACGATCATCGCCCCCTGGGCGACGTTGATCACGCGCATGACGCCGAACGCCAGGGTGAGGCCGCTCGCCATCAGGGCGTACACGCCGCCGGTCAGGAGGCCGAGGATGATCGCCTGGACGACGAGGTGCAAGCGACCGCCTCAGACGACCTGGGTATCCATCAACCGCCCCAGGGCGGCTTCGGGACGACCGGCGCGTGCAGGGCCACCGCGGACGGGTATACCGGCAGGAGCTTCCCGCCGATCCACTCGGTCAGCATGGTGGTGCCGTTCGGCGCGCCGTACTTGTCCCACGACAGGTTCCCCTCGACCGTCGGCCAGGTCCCGGAATGGAGCGTCTTGATGATCGTGGCATTGTCGATCTTGCCGGTCTTCTTCGCCACCTCGGAGACGACCTCGCCCACGGCGTAGGCCTCCGCCGAGCCCGAGTCGATGTCGGCCGCGGTGCCGCCGTACTTGGCGATGTAGGCCTTGATGAACGCCGGGTTGCCGGGCGCCTTCGAGTTCGGGAACCAGTCGCCGCAGCTGAAGATGCCCTCGGTGTTCTTCGCGCCGACCTTGCTCGGGAACTCGACCGGGGAGTTGGCGCCGTTGGCCTGGAACAGGAACTTCGGGCTGAAGCCGAGCTGCACCATCGCGTTCACCATGGAGTAGGCGTCGTCCGACTGGGTGCCGGCGAAGACCATGTCGGGCTTCGCGGCGGCCATCTTCTCGACGACCGGCGTCAGATCGGACATCTCCGGCGGGTAGACCTCCTTGAACACGGTCTTGATCCCGGCGGCTTCGAACTTCAGGCGGGCGCGCTCGGCGATCGGCTCGGCGAACGGGTCGTCGAGCTCCGGGTAGGCGGCGGTCTTCGGCCGCTCGCTCGGCGGCAGCGAGAGGATGTAGGAGACGAACGGGTCGCCGCAGTTCACGACGGGCGCGGGCTGGACGAAGAACACGTTCCCGAGCTTCTCCTGGAACACCAGCGGGCCGCCGCCCGACGGCTCGGGGAAGGCGTAGCCGTAGCGGGCGGCGACCCGTGCCGCGGGCGCCGTGAGGAGGGTGGAGAAGGGGCCGAACACGAGGTCGACCTTGTCCCTCGAGATCAGCGTCTGGTAGTTCGTGACGACCTGGTTGGGGGATGAGGCGTCGTCGACGATCTTCAGCTGCACCTTGCGCCCGAGGATCCCGCCTTGCTTGTTGACGGTGTCCGCCCACAGCTTGTATCCCAGCTCGGCGGCGTGGCCGGGGTCGGAGAAGTCGCCCGAGAACGACAGCGAGATGCCGATGACGAGCGGCTTCGTGCTCCCGGAGCTCGACCCTCCGGAGGCGCCGCCGCACGCCGCGGTGACCGCGAGGGCCACGACGGCCATCGCCAGTGAGACCTTGTGGAATGCGACCCTCACGACGACTCCTCTCTCGTCGGGGAAACGGCGAGTGACCACCCAGCGCCGCCTGCAACTTGATATGCAATCGGTTGCATCAACCTACTCCCTCGAGCCCGGCCATGTCAATGCGCCCGGGCGCCGGCGGCCCCGTCGGCGCGGGCGGCGAGGCCGTCCCAGACGGGATCTGGATCCGCCGCCATCTCCAGGCCGGCACGCGCGGCCTCGAGCTCGATCAACGCGGCGAAGTCGACGCCCGTGTGCCCGGCGTCGATCGCCTCCTGCACCACCCCTCGCACGAGCTCCATCGTCGGCAAGGGCACGCGCATGCGCTCGCCGGCCTCGAGACCGAGGTCGAAGTCCTTCCGCAGGAGCTCCATCGTGAACGTGGGCGCGTACTCCTGATTGACGTAGGCGGGCGTCTTGTAGCGCGTGAACATCGATCCCAGCACGCTTGCATTGAGGAACTCGAAGAACGCGCGCCGGCCCACGCCGCCGCGCTCGGCGAGCACCGTGATCTCGGCCAGCGACTGGGCGACCACGCCCAGGAGCAGGTTGTGGCAGATCTTCACCAGCCGGGCCGCATCGCCCTCGCCGACGTACGTGACGCCCTCGCCGAAGTGCTCCAGGTACGGCAGCGCCGCGTCGTAGGCCGGCCGCGGCCCAGACGCGACCACGGTCAGCCGCCCGGCCTTCACCACCTTGGGGTTGCCGCTCACCGGCGCGGCCAGGAGCGCGGTGCCGCGTGCCGCCGCTGCGGCGCGCACGGCCTCTGACGCCTCGGCCGAGACGGTGGACGAGTCGACGAGCACGTCGGGCGCGGCGTCCGCCCGGCCGAGCACGCCGTCCGGCCCGGTCGTCACGGCGACCAGGTCGTCCGACCCCGCCACCATCGTGAACACGATGCCGCACCCGGCCAGGTCGGCCGGCGTGTCGACGACGGTCGCGCCGCGCTCGGCCAGCGGCTCGGCCTTGGCCCGGGTGCGGTTCCACACGGACACGTCGCAGCCCGCCGCGAGCAGCCGCTCGACGAGCTGGTAGCCCATCCGTCCGGTGCCGATCCAGCCGATCGAGCGCCTCGCAGCCTTGCCGTCGTCCACGCGCGTCGTCCCCTCTCTCCGGCACCGGCCGGATACGGCAATCGATTGCAGCTACTATATCCACCGCCCCCACGGGCGTCAACCGACCATCTAGAGTGAGCCATGTCGCAGAGGCAGGTCACGATGCGCGACGTCGCCCGCACCGCCGGGGTGCATCCGGGCACGGTCTCGCGGGTGCTCAATCCGCGGACGCGCGAGCTGGTGAATCCCGCCACGGCCGACCGGGTCGAGCAGGCCGCCCGCGAGATGGGCTACTCGCTGAACCCGATCGCGCGCGGCCTGAAGACGCGGCGCACCTTCACCGTCGGGGTGCTGATCCCGGACCTCGAGAACCCGCTGTTCCCGCCCATCATCCGCGGCATCGAGCGGGTGCTCGACTCCGCCGGGTACACCGCCCTGGTCGCCTCGACCGACGGCGAGCCGGCCCAGGAGCGGCAGCGGCTCGAGGCGCTGATCGCGCGCCAGGTCGACGGCTTCGTGATCGCGACGGCCGAGCGCCGCCATCCGGTCGTGGCCGACGCCATCGCGTCGGATCTCGCCGTCGTCCTCGTCAACCGCACCATCGACGGCGGCGGCGTCTTCGCCGTCGTGCCGGACGACCGGCGCGGGTCGGCGACCGCCGTCTCCCACCTGGCCGGGCTCGGCCACACCCGCATCGGCCACATCGCCGGTCCGCAGTCGACCACGACCGGCCTGCTGCGCTACCGCGGGTTCGTCGAGGCGATGGGGGACGCGGGCCTCGAGGTCGGCCCCGAGCAGATCGCCCACGGCGAGACGTTCACCATCGCCGGCGGCGCCCGGGCCGCCCGGGCGCTGCTCGCTTCGGCGGAGCCACCCACCGGCATCGTGGCGGCGAACGACCTGCTGGCGCTCGGCGCCTACACCGCGCTCGCCGACGCCGGCCTCGACTGCCCCGGCGACGTGTCGGTGGTCGGGTTCAACGACATGCCGTTTGCCGACCGGTTCGCGCCGCCGCTGACGACGATCCACATCCCCCACGGCCACATCGGCGCCCGCGCGGCCGAGCTCCTGCTCGAGCGCATCGAGGACCCGGAGGCGACGCCTCAGACGCTCATGTTCGAGCCGACGCTCATCGTGCGGGAGTCGACGGCGGCGCCGACCCGGAAGCCCCGTCGGAGCCGGGCCGGTTCAGGTGGGACTGCGGCTCGCGGATCCCGGGGAGCTGGCCCGACACGGTGAAGTAGTTGCGGCGCCCGGCGACGAGCAGATCCTCGGCCGGGAACCGCGTGATCACCTCGCAGCCGGTCGCGGTGACCACGAGCTGTTCCTCGATCCGGGCCGCGCCGAACCCGTCGGTCGTCGGCCAGAACGTCTCGAGCGCGAAGACCATGCCCTCCTCGATCGTCTCCGGGTGGTCGAGCGAGACGAGCCGGCTGATGATCGGCTTCTCCCAGATCGAGAGCCCGACCCCGTGCCCGAACTGGAGGGCGAACGCCGCCTCCTCGCTCGCGAACCCGAACTCCTGCGCCCGCGGCCAGACGCTCGCGACCTCGGCGGTCGTGACGCCGGGACGGACGAGGTCGATCGCCCGGTCGAGCAGGTCGCGGCAGCGACGGTACGCGTCGACCTGCGCGCGCGAGGCGCTGCCGATCGCGAACGTGCGGTAATAGCACGTCCGGTAGCCGAGATGGCTGTGGAGGATGTCGAAGTAGGCCGGGTCGCCGGGGCGCAGGACGCGGTCGGAGTAGACGTGCGGATGCGGGTTGGCCCGCTCGCCCGAGATCGCGTTCACGCCCTCGACGTGCTCCGAGCCAAGGTCGTAGAGCACCTTGCTGACGAGGCCGACGCACTCGTTCTCGCGCATCCCCGGACGCATGCTGCGGTAGAGCTCCTCGTAGGCGGCGTCGACCATCATGCAGGCGGTGTCGAGGAGCGAGATCTCGTCGGCGGTCTTGATCACGCGGGCGGACTGCATCAGCTGCTGCCCGTCGACGACCTGGAGGCCGCGGGCCTGGAGCGCGAAGAGCACGGCCGGCTCGACGACGTCCACGCCGACCGGCTCGGCCGCGAGGCCGCGCGCCTCGAGCTCGCGCCACACCTTGTCCGCGACGTCCTCGGCCCGCCCGCTCTCGGGCGACATCGCCCCGCGCATCGTCGAGATGCCCGCCGGCGTGCGGCCCTCGAGCCAGGGGCAGTAGAGCTCGTGGTGGCGGGCCGCCGAGCCAAAGTCCCACACGATCGGCTCGCCGCCGCGCGGGAGCAGCGAGAAACGGGCCAGCTTGTCCATCGCCCACGTGCCGATGTGGGTGGCGGTGACGTAGCGGATGTTGCCCATGTCGAAGCACAGGAGCGCCCCGAGCTCGGAGCCCTCGAGCACGCCCGCGATCCGCGCCAGCCGCTCCCGCCGCAGCCGCTCGACGTCGATGCGCTGCTCCCAGTCGACCGCGTTCAACCCGAACGTCTTGCCCATCAGACGGGCCCGCCGACCGAGAGCCGCGAACGGACGCTGCGGGCGATCGCGTCGGCGTCCGGCAGGTACGCGTCCTCGAGGACGGGGCTGTACGGGATCGGCGTGTCGGGCGTCGTCAGCGTCCACACGTCGTCGAGCTCCCCGAGCGCTTCCTCGGCGACGGCGCCGACGAGGCCGCTCGCCCATCCGCCGAGCTGCGGCCCCTCCTCGACGGCCACGAGGCGGGTCGTCCGCGACACCGACTCGACGACGGCCCCGACGTCGAGCGGGCGCAGGCTGCGCAGGTCGATCACCTCCGCGTCCACCCCGGAGGCCGCGAGCAGCTCCGCCGCCCCGAGCGCGTCGTGGACGCCGCGCATCGTCGAGACGATCGTGACGTCGGCCCCGCGGCGCACGACCCGGGCCGACCCGATCACGACGGGCCCGTCGCCGACCTCGCCGGTCACCGGGTAGAGCCGCTTGTGCTCGAGCACGACGACCGGGTTCTCGTCGCGCACCGCCGCCTCGATCAGCCCCCGGGCGTCGTCCGGGAAGGCGGGCGCCACGATCTTCAGGCCGGGGATGCCCTGCAGCCACGTCGCCGGCGTCTGCGAGTGGACGGCGCCGAAGCGTCCGCCGCCGCCCACGGCGCACCGGATCACGAGCGGCGCCGTGCCCTGCCCGTTCGACATGTACCAGTACTTCGCGGACTGGTTCACGAGGCTGTCCATCGCCAGCGCCATGAAGTCGCCGAACATGATCTCGACGACGGGGCGCAGGCCGGACACGGCGCAGCCGAACGCGGCGCCGGCCAGAGCCAGCTCGGAGATCGGCGTGTCGAACACCCGCTCCGGCCCGAACTCCTCGGCCAGCCCCGGCGTCGCCTTGAAGACGCCGCCGGCGGCGGCGATGTCCTCGCCGAAGAGGACCACCCGCTCGTCGCGCCGCATCTCGGCCGCAAGCGCGTCGCGGACGGCCGTGCGCAGGTCGGTGCTCACGCGTACTCCGCCACGGGGACGGCCGGGTCGGGGTAGGGGTCGGAGACCGCGGCGGCCACCTCGGCGGCGACCTCGGCGCGGGCGGCGGCCGCGCTCTCGTCGATCTCGGCGGCATCGACGCCCGCCTCGGCCAGGGCGGCGGCCGCCACGAGCAACGGGTCGCGCTCCAGCCAGGATTCCAGCTCGCCCGGCGGCCGGTAGGTGGCGGGATCGGTCTTGGAGTGGCCGACGTGGCGGTAGGTGAGGCACTCGAGGAAGGCCGGGCCGTCGCCGCGGCGGGCATGGTCGATGGCCCGCTCGGCGACGGCACGCACGGTGACGACGTCGTTCCCGTCGACCTTCTCGGCCGGCATGGCGTATCCCGCTGCACGGGCGCGGATGTCGCCGCCGGCGGTCACCGCCGCCATCGGCGTGAACTCGCCGTAGAGGTTGTTCTCGCAGACGAACACGACCGGAAGTCGCTGGACGCTCGCGAAGTTCAGGCACTCGTGGAAGTAGCCGTGGTTGGCCGCCCCGTCGCCGAAGAACGCCACGGCCACGCCGCCGCTTCGCCGCAGGGCCAGCGCGGCCCCGGTGGCGGCGGCGATGCTCCCGCCGACGATCCCGAAGCACCCGATCAGGCCGTGCTCGCGGTCGACGACGTTCATCGAGCCGGCCCGGCCGCCGCAGACGCCGGTCGACCGGCCCATCAGCTCGGCGGCCAGCGCACGCGCCTCCGTCCCCATGGCGAGGGCGGCGCCGTGGCCGCGGTACGTGGCCGCGACCTGATCGCCCGGGACGAGCGCCGAGCAGACGCCGACGGCGCACGCCTCCTGGCCGGTGTAGAGGTGGACGGTGCCGTGCACCTCGCCCCGCAGGAACAGCCGCTGCATCTCGTCCTCGAAGGCGCGGATGCGCACCATCGCCCGGTACAGGTCGAGCGCCCCGGCCCCGCCCCCACCGTCGCTGATCCGCGCTCCCTCGGTCTTCGCCATCTCGATACTGCAAACGATTGCAAAGATCCGGGTTCATGTCAAGGAGCGGCGCAGCCTCTAGATTGAGGCATCTCCGCTCCGCTCCCTCCGCTCGCACTCTCCGGCCATGGCGTCACGCCCGCCGATGTCACCGACGTCGCCCGCCACGGGCGCCGCGTCGACATCGCTCCGGTAGCGCTCGAGCGGATGCACGATGCGCGGGCAGGGCTCGACCGCGCCCTGGCCGAGGGCCGCCCCGTCTACGGCCTGACCACCGGTCTCGGCGCGCGCGTGGGCGAGGCGATCGCGCCCGAGCGGGCGGCCGAGCAGTCGGCCCGGATCCTGCGCGGCCGCGCGGCCGCGGTCGGCGAGCCGCTCGCACCCGCCTCGGTGCGGGCGGCGATGGTCGCTCGCCTGAACGGGCTCTGCGCCGGCGGGAGCGGCGCGTCGCCGGCGGTCGCCGAGACGCTCGCCGCCATGCTGAACGCCGGCGTCCATCCGGTCGTCCCCCGCAGCGGGTCGATCGGCTCCGGCGACCTGTGCCTGCTGGCCCACATCGGCCTGGTCGTCATGGGCGAGGGCGAGGCCGACGTCGGCGGCGAGCGACTGCCCGGCGCCGACGCCCTGCGCCGCGCCGGCGTGGAGCCTGCCCGCCTCGGCCCGGGCGACGGCCTTGCGCTCTGCAGCGCGCCGGCGGTCGCGGCCGGGGTGGCCGCCCTCGCGCACGCGCGCGCGGAGAGCCTGCTCGAGGCGCTCGGCATCGCCGCGGCGCTCTCGATGGAGGGGTTCCGTGCGTCGACCTCGCCGGTCGCCGCGGACGTGGCCGGCGCCCACCCGGCGCCCGGCCAGGAGTGGGAGGCGGCCGGCCTGCGCGAGCTCCTGCGCGGCGGCTCGCTCCTCGACGGCCCCGGCCGCCGCCTCCAGGATCCGCTCAGCTTTCGCTGCGTGAGCCACGTCCACGGCGCGCTGCGCTGGTCGCTCGACGCGCTCGCGACCGCCGTTGCCGCCGCGCTCAACGGCGCCGGCGAGAACCCGCTCGTGCTGGCGGGCGGCAGGGTCGTCTCGACCGGCAACTTCCACACGCCGGCCCTCGCGCTCGCCCTCGACGCCTGCGCCATCGCCGTCTCCCAGGCGGCGGGGCCGGCGTCCGAGCGGCCGGCGCGCCTCGCGACCGACCGGCTCAGCGGCCTGCCCGCCAACCTGACCCGGGACGGCGAGGGCCGCTCCGGCGTGGCGCCGCTGCTCAAGACCTCGCAGTCGCTCGCCGTCGACATCCGCCACCTGGCCGCGCCCCTGGCGATCGACCCGCGCTTCGGCGCCGACGGCGTCGAGGACGACGCCACGAACGCCGCCGCTGCGGCCTTCCGCCTCGAGGCGCAGCTCGGGCTGCTCGAGCGGGTCGTGGCGGTGGAGCTCGTCTGCGCGGCCCTCGCCGTCGACCTGGCGGCGCCCGACCGCCTCGGCCGGGGCGCCGCCGCGGCCCACGCGGCCGTGCGCGAGCTCGTGCCGCCGCTCGGCGACGACCGGCCGCTCGGCGGCGAGGTCGAGCGGGTCGCCCGCGAGCTGGTGGAGTCCGGGCGACTGCAGGAACGGGTGCGCGAGGCGGTGCGGTGGCAGGAATCGAGCTGACCTACCTGAGCGGCGCCGACGTCGAGCGGCTCGAGCTGGCCGGCGACGCGATCCTCGATCCGGTGGCCGACGTGCTGGCCGCCCAGGGCCGCGGCGAGGTCGTGCTCGAGCCGCGCGTCCACCTCTTCCCCGGCGCAGGCGCCGACGGACACTTCAACGTCCTGCGCGGGTCGCTCCCGCGCGACGGCGTGGCCGGGGTGAAGGTGGTGGGCGACTTCGTCGACAACGGCCGGCTCGGCCTCCCCTCCGAGCTGGCGCTGCTGCTGCTGATGGACCCGGCGACGGGCGTCCCCATCGCGATCGTCGACGCGACCGCGATCACCGCGATGCGCACGGGCGCCGTGACCGCCATCGGCGGCCGCCACCTGGCCCGGCCGGACAGCCGCGTCCTCGGCCACGTCGGCAGCAGGGGCACGGCGGAGTGGAACGTGCGCCTGCTGTGCCACGTCCTGCCCGCCATCGAGGAGGTGCGCATCCACTCGCGTACCGCCGAGAGCCGGGCGGCGCTGGCCGAGCGGCTGGACGCCGAGCTGCACGCCGATGTGCGGGCGGTCGACGGCTGGGAGGAGTGCGTCCGCGGCGCCGACATCGTCGTCGAGGCGTCACGGCTCGAGGCGCCCGAGCCGCTCCTGCGCACCGCCTGGATCGGCCCGGGAACGCTGGTCGTGCCCTACGGCACCGTCAGCGCCGTCGAGCTCGACCTGACCGACGCGATGCAAAAGATCGTCGTCGACGACTGGGGCCAGGCCCATGCCGGCCCGCTCGGGGCGCTGCGCGCGCACGTCGACTCGGGCCGGCTGACGGCGGAGCGGGTGCATGCCGAGCTCGGCCAGATCGTGTGCGGCGACCGGCCCGGCCGGGAGCGCGCCGACGAGCGCATCCTGCTCTGGCACCGCGGCCTCTCGACGACCGACATCGCGCTGGGCCAAGCGATGCTCGAGCGCGCGCGGGACATGGGCGTCGGGACGCGGCTGCCCTACCGCTGAATTGCGAACGCCGGCCGGAGAGCGGACTCTCCGGCCGGCGTCTTTCGGTGTTGCGACTAGAAGGTCACGCGGGCCGAGGGAGACCAGCCCGACATGTTGCCGCCGTTGACCGTGCGCACCTGGAACTTGTACACGCCGTGTGCGCTCGGGTTGTAGGTGAACGTCGTGTTGGTGATGTTGCTGCCAGCAGGCGAGAACACGGTCGCTCCGGGTGCCTCGACCTGCACGTCGCAGGTGACGCTGCCGCTCATCGCGGAGTTGCCGACCGAGACGATGATGTTCCCGTTCGAGAGCACCGCGCTCGGGGTGACCTTGATGGTGCCGGTCATCGTGTCCGTGCCGACGGTCGAGTGGTACGTGAACGCCCCCGCACTCCCGAACGTCGTGACGAAGTTCGTGCCCGGCGCCTGCGTGCCCGAGCTGAACAGGCCGAGGCCCGTCGAGTCGACGACGCTGTGGCTCTTGGCGCCGCGGAACAGCCACTCCACCTTGGTCGGCGTGTGGTTCTTGCCGGTCTGGAGCGCGATGCCCTGCGAGGCCGGCGCGTAGCCGTGGTCGTTCACGGCCACGAAGCTCGTGTGGCCGGGGGCATCCATGAGGCGGCCGATCTTGTTCCCGGCCGTCTCGCTGAACCAGATGTTGCCGTCGTCGCCGACGGTGATGCCGCTCGGGAGCGACTTCGCGGTCGGGACCGTGAACTTCTTGATCGTGCGCGGAGCCGCGATCGGGATGCGGGCGATGGCGTTGCCGCCCGTGCCGCTCTGGAGCGTCGCCCACATGAAGTTGTCGGCGCCCGAGGTGATGCCGGTCGGCTTGCCGGCGATGCCGATCTGGCTGACGGTGCCGGCGGTCGTGACGACCGCGACCTTGTTGATCCCCGGCTCGGTGACCCACAGGTTGCCGTCGGGGCCGGAGACGATCCGGGACGGCGCGGCCTTGGCCGGCAGGTTGAACTGGGTGACGCCGCCGCCGGGCGTGACCCGGGCGACCTGATGGCTCGTGGTCTCGGTCACCCACAGGTTGCCGTCGGGACCGGTCGTGATCCGCACCGGGCCCTTGCCGGCGCCGAGGCTGGCGACGTTGGTCACGGTGTGAGGCGTCCCGACGTTGATCCGGGCGACGTTGTTCGTGCTGAAGCCGACCACGTAGAGGTTGCCGTCCGGGCCCGCCGTGATGCCGCGCGGGCTCTTGACCGCGTTCACACCCGTGGTGGGCAGCGCGATCTGGTTGATGGTCGAGCCCGACACCGTGCGGCCGACCCTGTTTACGGCCGTCTCGGTAAACCAGACGGCCCCGTCGGAGCCCGTCGTGATCCCCACCGGATGGCTGTTCGCGGCGGCCAGGAAGCCGGCGATGCCGCCCGACCTGGTGACCCGGGCAACCTTGCTCGTCGCCTGGTCGACGAACCAGACGTTCCCGTCGTTCCCGATCGTCATGTCGCCCGGCTGATTGTTCGGGCTCTTGATCGTGAACTGGCTGATGCTGTGCGTTGCGGCGCCTGCCGGGCCTGCGGATGCCACCGCGGCCACTGCGAGCAACCCGATCCCCGCCAGCGCTCGGCCGGCGCGTCGACGATGCGACATGTGTGCCCTTCCCTCCTTGAGTGCTCTCGACGGCCCCGAAGACGTCCATGGGGCCTCCAGTCCAAGGGTACGGCTCCCGCCGCCGGCGGCAACCCCCTTGCAACCAACCTTTAACACGGCCCGTCCAAGGCCGATCCGCGATGCTAGCCTGACCGCGGGGTGCATTGATGCCGTTTCAGCTTGGGTTACCGGAAATCCTGCTCGTGCTCGTGATCGCGCTCGTGTTCCTGGGGCCGAAGCGGCTGCCCGAGGCGGGGAACGCGATCGGGCGCGGCATGCGCGAGTTCCGGGCCGGGATCAGCGGCCACGACGACGACCGGCCGGCGCCGCCGGCGTTCGAGCCGCCGCAGTCGTACGTCCCGCCACCGTCCTATGTCCCGCCGGCCGACTCGACCGAGGCGTACAGCCCGCCGGCCTCGTACCACCCGCCCGGCGCAGCTTCGAACGCGGAGCCGGCCGGCCGCCACCGGCGCCGGTCACGGCCGAAGCCAGACCGAGACCCAGTAACGCAGCTCGAGACGGCGCCCATCGCTGCGGTCGACGACCCGGAAGACATCGGGAGCGGGGACGCGGTCGGCGAGCGCCCGGGCGATCAGGCCGGCTGAGCCCGGCCCGCCGCTGCCGCGGCCGATCCACTCCTCGTAGTCGATCGAGATCTGCGTCTCGTCCTCGCGGTCGAGCACGAGGCCGGCCGCCTCGCCGAGCGCCCGCAGCCGCGCCGGCGTCAGGCAGGCCCAGTGCGACGGGTCGCGCAGGCGCTCGATCTCCTGATGCCATGCGGCCTCGTCGGCGTCGGCCGAGGTGACGTGATCGGCGAGCACGACGGCGCCACCGGGACGCACGACCCGGGCCAGCTCCGTGACGACGCGACCCGGCACCGGGATGTGATGCAGGCTGAAGCGGGTGACGGCGCCGTCGAAGCTCGCGTCCGCGAAGTCGAGTGCGGTCGCGTCGCCGACCGAGAAGACGGCGTTTCGGATGCCCTCCGCCGCCGCCTCGCGCCGCGCGACCTCGACCATCGCCGGCGTCATGTCGACGCCGCGCACCTCGCCGACCCGGTGCGCGAGACCGCGGGCGACCAGGCCCGGACCGCAGGCCGCATCGAGCCAGTGCGCATCCGGCGCAGCCGGGATCAGGCCGACGAGCCGGCCGAGCGTGTCGGCCGAGCGCATCACCGCCGCGACGTTGAACGACTCGGACTGGTGGGTGAACTCGCGGACGACCTGATCGGGCTCCATGGCCGTGTTCTACCGGAGGTGGACGCGCGGCTTGACATGTGACCATTTGGTCACCTATGATCGGGGCGATGGACGACGACCTCGTCTTCAAGGCGCTCGCAGACCCGACCCGCCGGTCGCTGCTCGATCGGCTGTTCGAGCGTGACGGCCGCACGCTCACCGACCTCGAGGCGCAACTCGAGATGACCCGGTTCGGGGCGATGAAGCACCTGAAGGTGCTGGAGGGGGCGGGGCTCGTCGTCTCCCGCAAGCGGGGCCGGGAGAAGCTCCACTTCCTGAACCCGGTGCCGATCCGGCAGATCCACGACCGCTGGATCGACAAGTACCGGGCACACGAGGTGTCGGCGCTGCTCGACCTCAAGACCAGCCTGGAGGACACCGCATGACCACCATGACCGAGACGACCACCCAGGTCTACCAGCTCTACATCCGGGCGACGCCCGAGCAGGTGTGGGACGCGATCACGAACCCGGAGACCATCGCGAGGTACTTCCACGGCGCCCAGCTCGACCCGGGCCCGCTCGAGGTCGGCGCCTCGCGGCGCACGTGGTCGCCTGACCGCTCGCGCCTCTGGGGCGACAACACGATCCTCGAATGCGACCCGCCCCGCCGGTTCGCCCACACCTGGCGCAGCCTCTACGACGACGAGCTGGCGGCCGAAGACGAGAGTCGCGTCACCTGGGAGATCGAGCCGGCCCGGGGCGGGACGTCCAGGCTGACGCTCGTGCACGACAGGCTCGAAGGCGCGCCGAAGACCGCCGCCAGCGTGCGCGGCTGGTCGTTCATCCTCAGCAACCTGAAGACGGTGCTCGAGACCGGCGAGGCGTTCCCGGCCGAGGAGTAGGCGTAGGATCAGGCGCATGGAACCGACCCGCGCGCCCGCGCTTCGCGACGGCCCGCTCGGGCTCCCCGACGGCGACTTCGTGATGGTCGAGTGGGGAGACCCGGGCGGCGTCACCGGCCCCGACCGGCCGATCGCCGGGCTCCACGTCCACCACGCCGACGACGAGGCCTGGTACGTGCTCGAAGGCACGCTCGGCTTCCGGGTCGGCGACGAGCTCGTCGAGGCCGGACCCGGCGCCGCCGTGCTCGTCCCGCGGGGCACGCCGCACACGTTCTGGAACGCCCGGCCGGAGCCGGCCCGCTACCTGCTCGTGATGACGCCGCGCATCGAGCGGCTGGTGCGGGACCTGCACGCCACGGGCGCGAGCGACTACGGCGCGATCTTCCGCGCGCACGAATCCGAGCTTCTCTGACGCGGGCGGCCCCCGCGCGGGGATAGGCTGGCGGCATGCTCGTCGTCACCGGATCCACAGGCCACGTGGGCCGCCTGGTGGCCGGCGAGCTCTCGACGCGCGGCATGCGCCAGCGCCTGCTCGTGCGCGACCCGCTCCGAGCGCCCGACATCGCCGGCGCCGAGATCGCGATGGGCGACTACGGCGACCCCCTGTCGATCGCCGACGCGCTCGAGCCGGACGACCGCGTCTTCATGGTGTCGTTGCACGAGGGGCCCGACCAGTGCGTCCCCCACCACCGCTCCTTCATCGAGGCGGCCGCCTCGGCCGGCGTCGCCCACATCGTCTACCTCTCCTTCGTGGCCGCCGGGCCGGACGCGATCTTCCTGCACGCCCGCTCGCACGGCGAGACGGAGCGGCTGCTGGCGGAGTCCGGCGTGCCCTGGACGGCGATCCGAAGCTCGATGTACGCCGACGACATCCCTGGCTGGTTCGACTCAGACGGCCTGAACACGGTGCCCGCGGGCGAGGGCCGCATGAGCTTCTCCTACCGGCCCGAGCTGGCCCGGGCGATCGCGGTCACGCTCACCGAGCCGGGCCACGAGGGCAAGGCCTACGACATCGTCACGCCCCAGTCGGTCAGCATGCGCGAGCTGGCCGAGATCGCGTGGGCCGTCACGGGCCAGAACTACCGCTACGCGCCGACCAGCGACGCCTGGTGGGAGGAGCGCTGGCGGGCGCGTGGCAAGGACCCGTGGGCGATCCAGGCCGGCCTCACGTCGTACGCCGCGCTGCGCGCCGGCGAGTTCGACGTCACGAGCGACGACTACCGCACCCTCACCGGCGAGGACCCGCTCTCGGTCTCGGACATCGCCGGGCTGTTGGCCGACCGCCTGCCGCTGCACGCATGAGCGTCGCACAGGCGCTGGGTGTCAGCAGCTACCGCGAGCTGCTGTCCGGCGGCGAGGCGCGGCGGGTGGTCTCGTGGGGGCTGCTGGCGCGGATGCCGATGGGGATGAGCGCGCTCGCGCTCGTCCTCCTCGTCCGCAGCGAGGGCGGCTCCTACGCGACGGCCGGGATCGTCTCCGGCACCTACGCCGTGGCGTCGGGCGCGGGCAGCGTGGTCGGCGGCCGGCTGGTCGACCGGCGTCCGCCGGCGCCGGTGGTGATCACCTACGCGCTCGCGTACGGGACGGCACTGGCCGCACTGCTCGCGCTCGCGCACGCCCGGGTCGCCGAGCCGGTGCTCGTGGCGGCAACCCTCGTCGCCGGCGTGCTGGCGCCGCCCGTCGGCCCGACTATCCGGATGATGTGGCCGACGATGCTGCCACGGCCCGATCTGCGCACGACGGCCTACGCGCTCGAGGCCACCATCCAGGAGGTCATCTTCGTCGTCGGCCCGCTGATCGTGGCGGTGCTCGCCGCCACCATCTCCGCGAGCGCCGGCATCGTCGCCGCCGGCGTCGCGTGTGTCGCCGGCACGATCGGGTTCACCTCGACGCCGGCCGTCCGCGCCCGCCGGCCCGACCCGAGCCACGACCGCTCCGACCACCACGTCCTGCAGGCGCTCGTCCCCTGGGGCATCCGCCGCCTGCTCATGCTGGGGATCGCCTACGGCGTCGCGTTCGGCGCGGCGGAGGTGTCGATGCCGGCGTTCGCCGAGGGCCACGGCGGCCGTTCGCTGGGCGGGATCACGCTCGCCGCATTCTCGGCCGGCAGCCTGGTCGGCGGCATCCTCGCCGGCGCAGCCGCCTCGAACGGCCCGCTCAACCGCCGCCTGCAGGTGATCAGCGCCGTGTTCGTGCTCGTCCTGATCCCCCCGCTGCTGGCGGGCTCGATCCTCCAGATGGCCGTCGTCATGTTCATCGCCGGACTGCCGATCGCCCCCAGCATTGCGGTCGCCTACAACATGCTCGAGCGGGCGGCGGTGCCGGGGACGCAGGCCGAGATCTTCGGCTGGATGTCGACTGCGGTGACGATCGGCATCGCCGGCGGGACGGCCGCGGGCGGCAGCCTGATCGCGCACGTGGGCGTCCACGCCGCGCTCACGCTCGGCATCGCCGGCGCGGCGGTCGCCTGCGCGATCACGCTTGGTTCCGAGCAGTCGCACCCCGTTTGAGCCGACACGCCGGTCGCCCGGTGCGAACGACAAGCAGGTAGTTCGCCCCACGACTCCCCTCGAAGTCGGCCCGAAGCGAGCACCGAGCAATGCGACGATCGCCAGGGTGTGGATCGTTCCCGGCCCGGCATGCGCCCGAGCACCGGTACACCGCCGCGGAGATCGTGTAGTGGCCTGTGTCGTCGGCGGAGTAGGTGCGCTTCTCACTCAAAGCTGCGAACCGTCGGAAAATCAGCCGGCCGTCGACGCGAACCACGATCAGCGCTGCATCGACGTGTGCGGCGGGGCCGCGCGACGGCCACACCTCACTGACTCGCAGGTTGGAGGTGTCGCCGAACGACACTGGCGCGCATCCCGTGGCGGCTACCACGCCGAGCATGACCGCAACGATCGAAGCCGCGGTGCCGAGGACGGGCCGGGTCGACCGCCGTGAGGGTCTGCGTGTGGGGATGCGCTCGGCCGTGCCCATCCTCGACGTAATCGGCACACAGGGGCGGAGAAGTAGCACCCGCCGGAAGGGGTCAGACCCCCTCCGGCGGGTCCGTTCCTAGCTGATCGGGAACGGCGTAGCGGTCTTCGCCGAGTTCAGGAGCGGCACGCCGTACGCGTTCTCGAGGCCGGCCAGGAGGCCGAAGTGCGTGTACGCGTGCGAGTCCTTCACACCCTGCCCCGCCGAGCCGCCGATGGCGATCGTGGCGATGTGCTCGTTCGAGCGGTTGCCCTCGTCCCAGGTGACGATGACGAGCGCGCCGCCGGCCAGCATCGCCGGGACGTGGGCCTTCAGCCAGGCGTCGCCGGCCTTGATCTCGGCCGTCTTGCTCGAGCCCGAGTGCATGTTGTCGTTGTCGTTCGGCACGACGTAGGAGAACGACCGCAGATGCGTCGGATCGAAGGCGGTGAACGGCACCATGTTGGCGCACGCCGCCGGCTTCGAGGTGATGTCACCGTAGTAGGAGGCCGGGTTGTGCGCGCGGTCGTACGGCAGCGGGCCCGACTTCAGGTAGCAGGCCGACGGCATCGACTCCTCGAACTCGCCCCAGCTCTGGCCGATGCCCTGGAGCTGGTTGAAGATGTTGTCCGAATTCTTGGCGGCCGACGTCGTGGCGATGCCGCCGGTCATGCGCAGGTAGTCGGGCAGGCTGCCCGGCGCCGCCTGGTAGTTCGTGTACAGCGTCCCACCCGCGATCAGCGACTGGATGTACGGCGCGTTCGTGTTGCCCACGATGCTGTCGTACGTCTTGTTCTCGAGCACGATCAGGACGACCGGCTCCGTCGGCGCCGCCTGCGCGGCAGCCGTCACCCCGGCGCCCGCAGGCGCCGCCAACATGCACGCAAACGCCGCGACCGCCGCGAGCGCGCGAGTCCATCCGTACCGCATCAACATGACCTCCCCCGTGGCCAAAGCCTGACTAAGGCAACGGTACGGGCGAGCGGGCGTGTTATCTAGTGGCTACGGCGACCCCTTCGCGGGTGACTCACGCCCCCGTCCGCGGGGTGGCTGATCACCCCAGCGGTGATTTGTTCGCTGTCGTGGAAGTGCGTCAGGTGGACTCTCGAGACCCGGCCGTGTACCGGGAAGGGATCCCTGTCGAGGAGCCGGCGTTTCATGCCACCGAGCACGAGATCTCCGGCGCCCGCAGCGTCTACGAAGTCCTGGCGTGGGCCGAGGCGCACTCCGGGCCTGAGGCGCGCCGCGGCACCGACGGCATGCATTGGAGTCGTGACATCGCTCGCCGGGTGCCTGGGATCGGCATCACGACCGCCCGATGCCCAACACCTCGCAAGCTGAGATCGAGGCTCTCCAGCCCCATACGGTCTGGGCCGACCACGCCGTACGCGACGTCACCTGCACAATCGACAGGAAGCCTTCGAGCAAGGGCCCGACGCGCGCATCACCGGGCTCCGGCCCGTGCCACAACCGGGCCGGAGCCGAGAGTCTCCTCGCCAGCGCTACGGCTGGAGCTTGAAGATGAAGTCGAAGTTCCCGTCCTTGCGGGTGTGCAGGATCATCTGGCCGCGCACGTTGCGATAGGCCCCGGTGCCACCGGTGACGGCGAGCACCGTCGTCGGAAAGGCGTCGCGGAACGGCCCCTCGACCGTGATCTGGCCCTTGTGCAGGAACGTCGTCCACATGCACTCCCAGCGGCCCTGCTTCGAGCTCGCCCGGACGCAGTTGCCCTGGTCGGAGCCGACCTGGTGCTTGTTGGCGGCGTCGAACACCGGGTTTGCGAACGGCAGCTGGTCGCCGGGCGAGTCGCGGGGCGCGCCGATGTCGATGACCTGGTCGGTGATGGGGTGCTCGACCACGTGGATCCGGATCGGCGCGACGATCCCACCCGAACCGGAGCCGAGCGCCATCGCCCCCGCCGTGAGCGCCGAGGCGAGCACCGCCACGGCCGTCGTCAAGATGAGCATCCTTCGCATTCCCGGCCTCCTTCTCGTAGGGAGGCCGAGTCTACGACACCATGCGGGCCACGATCTCGGCGGCGGGTTCGACCGTGGTGATCCGGCCCACACCGCGCCCGGCGTACAGGCACATCGCCTCGACATCGCCGGTCGTCGAGCGGTGCGGCTCGTCCGCCGAATAGCGGGCGATCGGCTGGCCGTCGGTCTCGGCCACGATCTCGCCCTCGTTCGGGCGCGCGCCGCTCTTTGGGCTGCCCGCCTCCTCCCACGCCCGGTAGGTGCTGTTGCGAAGGACGCGGTGGGCGGCGCCCGGCCAGCCGCCGTCGAACAGGAACGTGAGCACGGTGTCGTCGGGGCCGGCCGCAAGGAGACGGTTTGCGTAGTCGGCATGGACGTCCGCCTCGGGCGTCGCCAGGAACCGCGTGCCCATCACGACGCCCTCGGCGCCCGCGGCGCGCGCGCGGCGCAGGCCGTCGGCGTCGGCGATCCCGCCGGCCGCGACCACCGGCACGCCGCCGCGCAGCGCCGCGACGAGGTCGAGCACGGGCGTCTCGCCCTCGACGTGCCCGCCCGCCTCGACGCCCTGGGCGATCACGGCGTCGGCGCCGGCCTCGACCGCGGCCCGACCCTCGCCGATCGAGCCGGCCTGCGCGACCACGAGGCATCCAGCCGCGTGCGCGCGCTCGACCAGCCGCCGCTCGATCCCCCACGAGAACGCGACGATCGGGACGCCCTCGTCGCAGAGCAGCTCGAGCCGCTCCTCCTGGTCGAACGCGAGCACCAGGTTCACGAAGAAGGGCCGATCGGTCAGGCGGCGGATGGCGCGGATCTGCTCGCGCAGCTGCGCCGGCTCGGTCCACGACGCGCCCAGGCTGCCGAGCCCACCGGCTTCCGAGACCGCGGCGGCCAGCTCCGGCGTCGCCGCCGGACCGACGGGCGCCTGCATCACCGGGACGGTCCAGGGAAGCGTCATGACGGCGATCGTAGTGCAGCTGGTACGAAACCCGCCCGGCGCCGGTGGCACGATCCCGGGGTGCGACGGCGCCAGCTGCTCGAGCGGGCGGCCGCCCTGCCGCTGGCCGGGGCGCTCGCGGCATGCTCGGGGAACGGGTCGTCCTCGACACGGGCGACGGCGACGGCGCCGGCCGGCACGAGCGGTCAGCCGACCCTCGCCGGCCTTGCGTCGCAGCTGCGCGGGCCGCTGCTCCTGCCGGGCACGACGCACTACGCGAACGCCAGCGTGATCTCGAACGAGCGCTACTCCGGCGTGCACCCCAAGGCGATCGCGCGCGCCGTGGTCGAGGCCGACGTCGCCGCGAGCGTGCGCTTCGCCGCGCGCTCGTCGCTGCCCTTCACCTTGCGCTGCGGCGGCCACAGCTACGCCGGCTACTCGACGAACGCCGGCCTCGTCTGCGATGTCCGCCGCCTGAACACGATCAGCCTCGCGGCCGACCGGAAGTCCGTGACGGTCGGTGCGGGGGTGCTCGCGATCGACCTGATCACCGCCCTCGCGGCGCACGGCCTGGCCGTGCCGACGGGGTCGTGCCCGACCGTGGGCATCTCCGGCCTCGCCCTCGGAGGCGGCGTCGGCTTCGCCGCCCGCACCATGGGCGCCACCTGCGACAACATCCTCGCCGTGCGGATCGTCACCGCCGACGGCCGGGTGCGGGTCGCCGATCCCTCGACGAACGCCGACCTCCTGTGGGCCTGCCGCGGTGGCGGCGGGGGCAACTTCGGCGCCGTCACGGCGCTCACGCTCGCCACCCATCCCGTCTCGACGGCCGCGTACGGCTTCTGCGACTTCCCCTGGTCGCAGGCCGCCGCGGCGCTGGCCGCCTGGCAGGGCGTCGCGCCGCACGGCCCCGACGGCCTCTACCTGATCTGCGCGATCGAGACCGGCACGTCCTCACCGCAGGTGCGCGTGTTCGGGCAGCTGCTCGGCGGCAGCGAGGCCGCGCTTCGCTCCGCCATGGCGCCGATCACGGCCGTCGCGGGTGCGTCGCTCTCGACCGGGTCGGGCACGTATCTGGACGTCCAGCAGATCTGGGCCGGCTGCGCCGGCGAGTCGGCGGCCGCCTGCCGCACCATCCAGCCGTCCAGCTTCGCCGCGCGATCCGCCTACTTCTCGACGCCGCTCGGATCCGCCGGCGCCGGCACGATCGTCCGCGCCATCGAGAGCCGCCAGGCGGCGGGCGTCGGCTCCGGCGCGGTGCTGCTCGACCCCTACGGCGGCGCGCTCAACCGGGTCGCGCCCGACGCGACCGCGTTCGTGCACCGCGACCAGCTCTACTCGGCCCAGATGCTGGCCTACTGGGGATCGGCCGGCCAGGGCACGGCGGCGAACGCCTGGCTCGACGGCCTCGCCTCCGGCCTCGCCCCGCACACGTCCGGGCAGGCGTACCAGAACTACATAGATCCCGGCCTGCACGGCTGGCAGCAGGCCTACTACGCGACCAATCTGCCCCGCCTGCGGTCGATCAAGCGCACCTGGGATCCCGACCGGGTGTTCCGCTTCCGGCAGGGAATAATCCCAGCCGCGTAACCATGCCGAAACCGCTTTTCTCCATGCCCGCCAACGTGGTAGGCGTCGCGGAATGCTGGTGCGGTGTGCACCCGGTGTGCACGCAGGAGAGAGCTACGCGAGCCACGGATGGGTGACCCCGCTCTCACGAAGTCCTTAGCCGAGCCGACTACTGTGCTGCATGCGCGCAATCCGGTCGAGCTGGCAGGATTCGCGGCTATGGAAGCCAAACATCGAGAGGACGATGTGTCGGAACCCACGCCAAGCGGGAATTCGGACTCCACATCGGAAGAATCACCCGTTCTGGGGAGTCTTCTCTGTGGTAGCTTCTATCGGCTCGCTCGCGGGTCGGCGCAAGCGGAGTCGAGTTAGCAATATGCCCCGGTTGGGGCTGGTGTTTTTGGATTTTGCCTGGACACTTGGGATGGAGTGGAACGAATGACCCCCGTAGCTGAACGCAAACTTGAGGACGCGATCGAGGAGCTGCCGAAGTATTGGACAGCGGACGAGCTAGCGTCGCGCGTCGACCTGCCGCCCGAGAAGGTCGCTGACTTCCTCGAGCAGAAGCCAGACCTCGCACGTCGCGTTCCAGCCGCGAACCAGGACGGCAAGCAGGTCTTCACGTCTGCCCACCACGGGATCGGCGGTAAAGAACTTCTGCTCGTTTTGCGTGCGGCGTTGTCCCGCTGGGGGTAGTATCTCCTGCCGCATGGCGGGCACCAGCACCTGGGCAGTATTCGTGTTTGGCCTCTTGGGCGGAGTCGTCCCGGAACTCCTCGTTATGTATGGGCTGCGGGGAAAGCCCGCGGAGGAGTGGCGGAAGTACTACGGCGGTTGGCTCACGTACGTGCTGCCAACTGCCGGGATGATCCTTGCCGGCGGCCTCATCGCGGCGGCCTACAACGCATATAGCGATCCTGTAGCG
>DASUHM010000095.1 GCA_036273515.1 Gaiellales bacterium | reverse complement strand
CCCAGCGTACCGTGCGACCTGGCGCCGGTCGAGCTCGTTTGCTGGAATGGGCGAACGATGCGGCGCCTGGCGACCACCCCGCGCGGAGTCGAGCGGCTCACGCTCACGGCGATGTGCGTCGCGCAGGTCATGATCATGCTGGACATGACGATCGTGAACGTGGCGCTGCCGTCGATCCAGTCGGAGCTCCACGTGCCGCCCACGAACCTCGAGTGGATCGTCAACGCCTACACGCTGGCGCTGGCCTCGCTGATCCTGGTGGGCGGCGTGCTCGGTGACCGCTACGGGCGCAAGCGCGTGTTCCTGCTCGGCCTCGCCATCTTCACGCTGGGCTCGCTGGGCTGCGCGCTCGCGCCGGACGATCCCGAGCTGATCGCGCTTCGGGCGATGCAGGGCGTCGGCGCGGCAGCCATGAGCCCGCTGACGCTCTCGATCGTCGTCGCGGCCTTCCCGGCGGAGCGGCGGGCCGGAGCGATCGGCATCTGGGCGGCGGTCGGCAGCGTCGGGTTCGGATCGGGGCCGGTGGTCGGCGGCTTCCTGGTCGACCGCTTCGACTGGTCGGCGGTGTTCTGGGTGAACGTCCCCCTCGGACTGGCGTGCGGCGGGCTCAGCATGCTGGCGGTGCGCGAGTCGCGCGATCCCTCCGCCCACCGGCTCGACGGCAGAGGAGCGGCGGTCGCAGCGGCGACGCTGCTGGTGCTGACGCTGGCGCTGATCGGGACCGCGACGCACCCGTGGCTCTCTCCGCGCACGCTCGGGATGCTCGCCCTGGCGGCGCTCGGTTGTGGCGTCTTCGTCTGGTGGGAGGCCCGCGCGACCGACCCGATGGTGCCGATCGGCCTGTTCCACGACCGCCGGCTCGTCGCCGTGGTGGTGACGACCATCTGCGCGTACGCCGCGCTCGGCATCGTGCTGTACATGATGACGCTGTTCTTCCAGGACGTCCGCGGCTATAGCCCGTTCGACGCCGGGCTGACGGTGGTGCCGATCAGCCTCTCGTTCGGCGTGCTGGCGCCGTTCGCCGGCCGCGCGGGCAAGCGCTTCGGCACGACCCGCGTGATCGCCGCCGGCTGCGTGGCGGCCGCCGCGGCGATCGGGGCCATCGCGCTGACCGACCAGCACACGCCCTATGCCGCGTTCCTGGGGCCGTACCTGCTGCTCGGGGCCGCCTTCGCCGCCATCACGCCGAGCGTGGCCACCGTCGCCATGAGCGCCGTCTCGGCGGCGCACTCGGGACTCGCCGCCGGCATCGTGAACGCCGCCCGCCAGCTCGGCGCGGTGCTGGGCATCGCCGCCTTCGGGTCGGCCGCCGTCACCGTCGCCGAGCGCTCGTGGAACCACCACGCGGGACGCGCCGCCGACGGCCTCGGCCAGTCGGTGGCCGGCGGTCAGATCGACGAGGTGACGGCGCGGCTCGGCAACCGCTTCGGCGACCTTGCAGCCGACGCTTTCACCACCGGCATGCGCACCGGCCTGGCGCTGGCCGCGCTTGGCCTCGCGATCGGCGCCGCGTCGATCCTCGGCGGGGCGCGGCCGCGAGCCCCGGAGCCGGCGCCGGCGGCCGACCCGCCATCGGCGCTGCCCACGGCGAGCTCTCTGCGGCGCTAGTCCGCCGCCCGGACTCTCAGGCTCGACAGCGCAGCGACGACGAGATGTCGGAGCCGTCCGGCGTGACGACCGAGGATGACGTGCACCTGGAAGTAGCGTCCGTGTGATCGAAACAGGATCCGGTGGGCGCGCACGCCCAGGCACTCGAACGGTCCGCCCAGCCGTCCCAGGCGGAACCGCTTCTCCTGCGGCGGGAAGCCGCTTCTGTGTAGGCCGGCGCTCGGATACTCGTAGCGCCAGAACAGCGCCCCGGTCGTCGGCTGTGCGCTGATCGCCGTCGAAGGAGCGCACCCGTTCCCTCCGGACGGAAGCGGCCACGAGCCCACGGCAAACGGGTGCGCAGGCGCCACCAGCGCCGGCACAGGGTTTCGTCGCAACGTCCAGCCCCTGGGCACCTTGATGGAGATGCCGTCCACGGTCTGCCGGGTCGGCGCTCCGTGCCCGCGTCGAGCCATCGGCGGGCTCGACGCGGCATGCTTCGGTGTCTCGCACGCCGACACCATGAGGCCCATCAGCATCACCGACGCACCGACCCCGATGCCGATCCTGCGTGCTCGATCCACATGAGACCTACGCCGGTTGCGGGCTTCGGCGTCCTCCTGCGCCGGGGCGGGCCGGATTCGCGGCCGGCCCGCCCCGCCGTCCACTACTTCCCCCCTCCCGCCGCCCGCTGCACGGCCGACTTGATCGCGCTCGTGATGACGCTGCCGATGCCGTGATCGGTGCCGCCCACGAACGAGCTCACGGCCAGCAGCAGCACGCCGACGGCCATCGCCAGGCCGACGTACTCGACCGTCCCCTGTCCACCTTCGTCCCGGCGCACGCGGCCTGCGAGCCGGAGCATCCGGACATGGGCTCCGGCAACTGCGTTCAACATCGCCCCTCCTCGGGTCGTCTCGTGAGGGGACAGCGTCCCGCCGGGCGCCGTGACGGAACAAGACGGATGCCGCGACGAGAGCGCGCCGATCCACGCACGCCGCCCGTGACACCTTCCCCCGTCCGCGGGATGTGCCGATCCCCCGGCCATGCCGATGCAGGATCGGTGGTTCGCTTCGCCCGCTTCCTGATCGTCCCCGCAGCCCTGCTTCTCCTCGCCGCACCCTCGAGTGCATTCGCGAGCCAGATGATCGATCGGAACGCCACGCACGTCTCGATCGCGGTCAACAGCGACCACCGCGCGGTCGTCTCCTACCTGCGCGGCGGGGCCTGGCACCACGTGCTCGTCTGGGGCGCGATCAACGCCCGCCCGCCGTCGAAGTCCGTGCCGCAGGTGAAGTTCCGGCTCGACTACTCGGGCGGCTACGGCAGCTTCGGCAGCGGCTACTGGAAGCAGATCGTGGCCCACAACGTCTGCGGCCCGTACACCGGCCCGCCGCTCGCGTGGAAGGTGATCGCCTGCACCACGAAGAGCGGCGAGAGCTGGGCCGTGCAGTCGTGGCAGCGCGGGCTCCCCAACTCGGGCCTGAAGCCCCACAGCTCGCTCCAGAGCGCGCACGAGCTCCAGGTCTCGCACTGGACCGGCCCGCTGCCCGTCCTGTGGCTGAAGTGGGACTGGGTCTACGGCGGCAAGTACGACCACCTCTACGGCAAGTTCTCGTACCGCGACGAGGCGGTGCACGGCTTCGGCAACAACGGCGTCGGGAACCCGACCGACAGCTACGGACGCAACATCTACGTCGACACGCTCGACCCGCCCGCGTGGACGACCGGCTACAGGCAGGCCGGCGGGTGGATGCGCTTCAACGGGTTCCTCGCCCACAACCCGCGCGGGAACTTCTGCGCCGGCGTCTTTTCGAACATGTTCGGGCGCGGGCCTGCCGGCCGCGGCAGCGCCTACCGGGCGACCGCGATGGGCCCGGGCGTGACGCCGATCGTGATGTGGGAGGGGCCCGGCCCCGGCCGCTACCAGCCGGGCGGGTTCGCCCCGCGCGGCGACGGCGGCCCGCCGAACTACAACTCGATCCCCGCCGGGCCGCTCGGCAAGGTCTTCGCCTACCGCTACAGCCGCGCGAACGACCAGCAGTTCACGCTGGAGGAGCAGGCCGTGGCCGGCTCCGGCGACTCCTGCTTCAAGGCCGCGGGGATCTAGCCGCGGCCAGGCCGCGGCGCGCCGACCACGAACCCGCCGCCCGAGACGTCGAGCAGGCAGCCCGAGACGAACGACGCCTCGTCCGAGAGCAGCCAGAGGATCGGCGCCGCCACCTCCTCCGGCGTCGCCGGCCGGTGCATCGGGATGGTCGCGTCGATCTCGGCCCGCTTGACCGGGTCGGCGAGGCGCGCGGCGGTCATCGCGGTCACGGTCATCCCGGGCCGCACGGCGTTCACGCGCACGCCCTCGCCGGCGACCTCCTTCGCGAGCCCGACGGTGAGCGTGTCGACGGCCGCCTTGGACGCGGCGTAGAAGGCGGCGCCCGGCCGTCCGCCGATGGTCGCCGACATCGACGAGACGTTCACGACCGCCCCGCCCGGGCCGCCGTTCCGGGCCGCCATCCGCTTCACCGCCTCGCGGCAGCACAGCGCCGTCCCGACCACGTTCACCGAGTAGAGCGGCGCGAGCGTCGCCGCGGTCTGTGCCTCGATCGGGTCGCGGCCGCCGTCGACGCCGGCGTTGTTCACCAGGCCGGCGAGGGGGCGCTGCCCGCGCCACTCGTCCACCGCCGCGAACAGGGCGACGACGTCGTCCTCGCGGGCGATGTCCGCCGGGAGCGCGATCGCGTCGCCGCCGATCTCGCCCACGACCGCCTCCGCCCCCGCGCGATCCGCGCGGTAGGTGACGGCCACCGCGTAGCCGCGCTCGGCCGCCAGCCGGGCGGTCGCCGCGCCGATGCCGCGCGAGCTCCCGGTGACGACGACGGCTCCGTCCACAGGGTTGATGCTAACCGCCGCCAGCCGCGTCCCGGAAGCGCGCCGCCGTTCACCTGGATCACCTGCGCGGTGACGTGGGCGGCCGCGGGCGA
This sequence comes from Gaiellales bacterium, assembly GCA_036273515.1. Lineage (GTDB taxonomy): Bacteria > Actinomycetota > Thermoleophilia > Gaiellales > JAICJC01 > JAICJC01. The sequence continues at coordinate 19,105 of DASUHM010000095.1, read as the reverse complement.
TGCCAGGTAGGCGACCGCGCCCGCCACGTCGTCCGGCGTGCCCGGACGGCCGTCCATCGTCTCGGCCACGAGCCGGCGGTGGCGCTCCTCGGCGATCGCGTCGCCGAAGAACTCCGTGCCGGCGGTGTACCCGGGCGCCACGGCGTTCACGGAGATGCCGCAGCCGCCCGACTGCCGCCAGGGCGCAAGCGCGGCGATCGACGTCAGGTTCACGACCCGGCCGCCCGGCGAGGTGAGGAGGTCCGACAGCGCGGTCGTCAGAAGCACCGCCGAGAGCATGTCGGGGGGACCCGACCTCCCAGTCTCGCCCGACGCCGGCCAGGCCATCGCCGTCGCCGGTCGACGCGAGACCGCGCAAACGCCTGCGCGACCGCCTTCCCGATCCCGGTGGCGCCGCCGGACACCACCACGATGCCGTCCATCGCAACGCTCCTTCCCATCTACACTCCTCGCCATGCCGCGCGCCGCCGACCTCTTCGTCCAGTGCCTCGAGAACGAGGGCGTCCGGTACGTCTTCGGGATCCCAGGCGAGGAGACCCTCGACCTGAACGACGCGCTCGACGCATCGAGCCAGATCGACTTCATCCCGGTGCGCCACGAGCAAGGCGGCGCGTTCATGGCCGACGCCTACGGCCGGCTCACGGGCCAGGCCGGCGTGTGCCTGGGGACGCTCGGGCCGGGCGCGACCAACCTGGTGACCGGCCTCGCCGACGCCTTCCTCGACCGCGCGCCGGTGGTGGCGCTGACCGGCCAGACCGGCCTCGCCGAGATGCACAAGGAGAGCCACCAGTACATCGACATCGTGCGGATGATGAAGCCGGTGACGAAGTGGAACGCGCGCATCCACGACCCCGAGATCATCCCCGAGGCGGTGCGCAAGGCCTTCGCCGTGGCCGAGCGGGAGAAGCCCGGCGCGACCCACCTCGAGCTGCCCGACGACGTGATGGAGACGCAGATCGTCGGCTCCCCCGTCCCCCGCCGCGCCCGGCCGCTGGTCGAGCCGGTGGCGGGCGAGCTGCACCGGGCCGCGGCGCTCCTGCAGGCGGCCGAGCGGCCGGTGATCCTGGCCGGGAACGGCGTCGCCCGCCAGAGCGCGTCTGTGGCGCTGCGCCGCTTCTGCCAGCAGACCGGCCTGAACGTCATCACCACGTTCATGGGCAAGGGCGTGCTCGATGCCGACGACCCGCACGCGCTCTTCACCGCCGGCCTGCGCGCGCAGGACTACCCGGGCGGCTTCATGGGCCAGGCCGACCTGGTCGTCTGCGTCGGCTACGACCTGGTCGAGTGGTCGCCGGTGGCCTGGAACCCGAACCGCGACCGCCGCATCATCTGCGTGGACACCGTCGCCGCCGAGATCGACGAGCACTACGTCCCCGACGTCGAGCTCACGGGCGACATCGCCCACATCCTCACCCACCTCGGCAACCTCGTCTCGGACAAGCCGCCGGCCCGGGTGAGCGCGCCGCCCTACCGCGACCTGCTGCGCGCGGCGCTCGACCAGGGCTACGACGACGGCTTCCCGGTGAAGCCGCAGCGGGCGCTGCGCGACCTGCGCGAGCTGATGGGGCCGGACGACGTGCTCATCTCCGACGTGGGCGCGCACAAGCTGTGGATCTCCCGCCTGTGGCCGACGCGCAAGCCGAACACGGTGCTGATCTCGAACGGGGCCGCGGCGATGGGCTTCGCCGTCCCGGCCGCGCTGGCCGCGCGGCTGGTGCTGCCGCGCGACCGCCGGGTCGTCACGATCTCGGGCGACGGCGGCTTCCTCATGAACTTCCAGGAGCTCGAGACGGCCAAGCGGCTCGGGCTCGCCATCGTCAACATCGTCTGGACCGACAGCGCGTACGGCGTCATCGAGATGCACCAGGGACGCAAGTTCGGGCGCCTCGCGGGCACCAAGTTCGACAACCCCGACTGGGTCGCCCTGGCCGAGTCGTTCGGGCTCGCGGGGCTGCGCGTCGAGTCGGCCGACCAGGTCACGCCGGTGCTGCGCCGGGCGCTCGAGCTCGACGTGTCGTCGGTGGTGGAGATTCCGATCGATTATCGCGAGAACGCACGCTTCTCGCAGCGCCTTGCCGACCTCGGCAAGGTCGAGGAAGGAGTGGTCTAGATGGCAACGACGACCGAGACCGTCCGCAAGATCCTGGTCGACGGCGAGTGGTACGAGACGGGCGAGACGCTCGACGTGCGCTCGCCCTTCGACGGCAGCGTCGTGGCGCAGGTCGCCTACGGCGGCGCCGCCGACGCCCGCCGCGCGATCGACGCGGCCGCGAACGCGATGAAGACGCCCGTGCCCGCGCACGAGCGGGCGGCCGTCCTCGACCGGCTCGCCGCCATCCTGCGCGATCGCCGCGACGAGTTCGCGCGTACCATCGCCCAGGAGGCGGGCAAGCCGTTCGCGACCGCGCAGGCGGAGGCCGACCGGGCCGTGCAGACGGTGCTCTTCTCCGCCGTCGAGGCGCGCTCGCTTGGCGGCGAGGTGATCGGGATGGACGCGCACCCGGCCGGCAGCGGCCACGCCGGTCTCGTGATGCGACTGCCGATCGGCGTCGTCGGCGCGATCTCGCCCTTCAACTTCCCGCTGAACCTGGTCGCGCACAAGATCGCGCCGGCCTTCGCCGCCGGCTGCGCCGTCGTGCTGAAGCCCGCCGGGGCGACGCCGCTCTCGGCGCTGCTCCTGGCGCAGGCGTTCGAGGACGCCGGCCAGCCCGCCGGCTGGCTGAACGTGATCGTCGGCAAGTCGAGCGAGATCGGCGACGCGATGATCGAGGACGAGCGCGTCCGCCTGATCACGTTCACCGGCTCGTCGGCCGTCGGCTGGAAGCTGCGCGAGCGCGCGGCCCGCAAGAAGGTGTCGCTCGAGCTCGGCAACTCGACGCCGGTCATCGTGCTCGCCGACGCCGACCTGGACAAGGCGGCGGCGGCGGTCGCGACGCACGGCTACTCCTTCGCCGGCCAGAGCTGCATCTCGGTCCAGCGGGTCTACGTCGAGGACTCGGCCTACGACGCGTTCGTCGAGAAGGTGCGCCCGAAGGTCGAGGCGCTCGTCACCGGCGACCCGCTCGACCCGCAGACGCAGGTCGGCCCCGTCATCGACGAGGGCAACCGCGACCGCATCCTCGAGTGGGTCAAGGAGGCGGTCTCGGGCGGCGCCAAGCTGCTCACGGGCGGCGAGACGGACGACGCGGGGCTGCTGCGCCCGACGCTGCTCGGCGACGTCGACCTGGACATGAAGGTGGCCTGCGACGAGGTCTTCGGCCCAGTCGTCACGCTCGCCCGCGTGCGCGATCTGGACGAGGCAGTCGAGAAGGCGAACGGCACCGGCTACGGCCTCCAGGCCGGCATCTTCACGTCGAACATCTCGAAGGCCCTGCAGGCGACCCGGGTGCTCGACTTCGGCGGCGTCACGGTCAACGAGGCGCCGACGTACCGCGCCGACCAGATGCCGTACGGTGGCGTGAAGGAGTCGGGGAACACCCGCGAGGGGCCCCGCTACGCCGTGCACGAGATGACCGAGCCGCGCCTCGTCGTCATCGGCTACTGATATGGAGCGTGATGCACCAAAAGGGGTCTGACCCCGCTTGGTGCGTGGTGTCAGCCAGGGCCGTGGTCACCCGTGGCCATGCTGTCGCGCAGCCGCTCGTGCGGCATCAGCCAGGCCGCTGCTCGGCGCTCCGGATGGTCACGCCGCCGTGAGCACCGCGGTGACGCTGTCGCGAAGCGCCGTCAGATCGTAGCCGCCCTCCAGCACCATCACCGGCCCGGCGCCGATGCCGCGCAGCTCGCGCGTCATGGTCGCGAAGGCGTCGGCGTGGAGCCCGAGCTGACAGAGCGGGTCGGCGGCGTGGGCGTCGAAGCCGGCCGAGACGAGCAAGAGGCCCGGGTCGAAGTCGCGCAGCGCCGGGAGCGCCTGCTCGCGGAACGCCGCCAGGAACTCGCCCTGGCTCGTTCCGGCCCGCAGCGGCACGTTCACGGTCGCGCCCGCGCCGTCCCCGTCCCCGCGCTCCGACGCGGAGCCCGTCCCGGGGTAGAACGGGAACTGATGCAGCGACACGTAGAGCACCGACGGGTCGGTCCAGAAGATGGCCTGCGTGCCGTTGCCGTGGTGGGCGTCCCAGTCCAGGATCGCGACCCGCTCGACGCCCGACGCGCGCGCGTGCGCCGCGGCGACCGCGACGTGGTTCACGATGCAGAACCCCATCGGCGTCGCCCGCTCGGCGTGGTGCCCGGGCGGCCGGCCGCAGGTGAACGCCGACCCGATCTCGCCGGCCAGCACCGCGTCGACCGCCGCCATGGCCGCGCCGGACGCGCGCAGGGCCGCCTCGAAGCTGCAGTCGTTCACGATCGTGTCGGCGTCGAGCTGCCCACCGCCCGCCGCGCAGTAGCGCTCCATCGCGGCCAGATATGCGGCGTCGTGGACGCGCTCGAGCGCCTCGACCGGCGCCGCCGGGGCCTCGACGACCTCGGCCGCGGACGCTGCCACCGCCTGGGACACCGCGTCATATCGGGCGGGGCGCTCCGGGTGCGGGCCGGGATCGTGGCACCGGAACACGTCGGCCATGTAACACCGGGGGGATGGGGTTTGTGACACGGAAGGCGGAAAGAGGATCGTTGGGAATTTGCGGCTTTTGCCGAATGAACCGGGCAGGTTAACCTGCGCTTAACACTGCGACCTGGTTACATGAACACGCCATAGGGCATACTAGGCACCGGCGTTTCCCACGATTTGTGACAGCTCGAGGAGTTCGCATGTATCGATTCAGCAGGGCAATCTTCGTTGAGATCAAGGATCTCGTCGACCCCCATCCGGAGACCATCACCGCGACGGAGGCGAAGCGATACGTCCTGCACTGTTCGGAGGCGACCATCGAGCGGCTGGCCCGCGACCCGCGCTACTTCGCGAAGCCCAGCCAGTCCCTCTTCTCGGAGATCCGGCACCTCTTCTCGATCTCCGACCAGGCCCGCGTCTACCGCTCCATCGACCGCCACATCTGCAAGGCGATCGAGTACATCATGGAGGAGCTGGAGCGCGCCGGCGAGGGCACCGCGCAGCAGTGCCGGGCCACGACCCGCAAGGGCAAGCCGTGCCAGCGCACGCCGCTGCCCGACCGCGAGTACTGCCCCTCGCACCAGCACCTCGAAGAGCGCGCCCCCGCCGTCGCTTAGGCAACCGGCTCGGCCTCCTCTTCGGTCCCCGGCAGCACCAGCTGCTTGTGCCGGTCGAACCCGGCGACACCGACCCCTGCCAGGCGCACCGGTCCCGTACGCGCCTTGAACGCCCGGTCGAGCAGGTCGCAGGCGAGCTCGCCGATCGTCTCGGCGTCGTCGATGCCGACCTCCAGGCTACGTGACCGGGTGACGATCGCGAAGTCGGGGTAGCGCAGCTTCGTCGTCACCGTTCGCGCCGTCATCCCGCGGCGCACCAGTCCCTCGGCCAGCGAGCCGGCCATCTCCCGCAGGTATCCGTGCAGTGTTGCCCGATCGCCGATGTCCTGCGCGAACGTCTCCTCGGTCGAGAACGACACCGCCTCGGCGGGCTCCGCCAACACCGGCCGCGGATCGATCCCCTGCGCCCGCCGGCGCAGCTCGAGGCCGACCCGCCCGGGCAGGAGCGACCCGAGGCGATTGTCGCCGAGCTCCGCCAGCGCCCCGATCGTGGCGATGCCCGACTCGGCCAGCCGCGCCTGCGCCTTGGGTCCCACGCCCGGGAGGGCCCGCACGGGCAGCGGCGCCAGGAACGCGGCCTCCCCGCCCGGCGGCACGAGCGTGATCCCGCCCGGCTTGCGCGCGTCGGAGCCGATCTTGGCGACGACCTTGCAGGTGGCGACGCCCAGCGAGCACGAGAGCCGCAACCGTTCGCGCACCGCCAGCTGGATCAGCGCCGCCTGCTCGCCCGGGTCGCCGTCGGGCAGCACCAGGTAACCCTCGTCGATGCCGACCTGCTCGACCACGGGCGCGAGCGCGGCGACGAGCGACCACACCTGCCGCGACCAGTCCTTGTAGGTGCGGTGGTCGGGCCGCACGAAGATGACGTCCGGGCAGCGGCGGCGGGCCTCGGCGCTGCTCATGGCCGAGCGGATGCCGTAGCGGCGGGCCTCGTAGCTCGCCGTCGCCACCACGCCGCGCCCGTCGGGATCGCCGCCGACGACCACCGGCTTGCCCCGCAGCTCCGGATGGCGGTGCAGCTCGACCGCGGCGAAGAACGCGTCAAGGTCGAGATGCGCGATCACAGTCCGAGGATAGTGCTCGGGGGTGACGAATTCGGCGCCGGTTCGGCGCTGAACAGGCCGCGGCGGCACGCGCGCGGCCGGTACACTACGTTCCTGCTTTGACCCACGACGCCGACAAGCTCATCCGCCAGCTCTCGCTCGTGGCGTACCTGATGGCAGAGCAGCGTCCCGTGACCGCCCGGGACGTGAAGCTGCGTGTGGAGGGGTACGCCAACATGGGCGACGAGGCCTTCGCGCGCCGCTTCTACGCCGACCGCTCCGAGCTCCAGGGGCTCGGCGTGCCGATCGCCTCCGTACGCGACGAGTTCACGTCGGAGGAGCTCTACAGCCTGCGCGAGGAGCAGTACTTCCTGCCGCCCGTCGAGCTGACCGACTCCGAGCTGGCGGCGCTGCAGACGAGCTTCTACCTGCTCGAGGGCCAGTTCGCCTACGCCGAGCCGCTGCGGCTCGCGCTCCAGAACCTGGCGCTCGGGCGGGCCTGGCCGATCGCCGACCCGGGGCCCAAGACGGCCACGGTCGAGCTGCTCGGGCCGTCGTACACGAGCGAGGTCGCCCAGCGCCTGGCGAAGCTCGAGCAGGCCATCTCCCGCCAGCGGACGGTGAAGTTCCGCTACTGGACGATAAGCACCGACTCCGAGGCCGAGCGCACCGTCAACCCGTACGGGCTGTTCGAGCTCAACGGCGTCTGGTACGTCGTCGGCGACGACCTCGAGCGCGACGAGGGCTCCGACCGCCGCCGCACCTTCCGGGTGTCGCGGATCCGGGGAGAGATCAAGTTCGCCACCCGGCGCGAGCGCGATTTCCGCATGCCGGCCGACTTCAACGTCACCGCCTACCGCGACCGCGCCCCCTGGCGTCTGGTCGCCGAGGAGTCCGGCACGGCCACGCTGAACGTCGCCCCCGACGCGAGCTGGCTGGTCGAGCGCCGCTTCGGCGCGTACGGCGACTTCGAGGAGCAGGCCGACGGCTCCGGCCGGTTCACGACCGCCTACTCGGACATCGAGCCGCTCGCGGCCTGGATCCTCTCCCTGGGCGGACGGGCCGTGCCGGTCGAGCCCGCCGAGCTCGTCGACTCCGTCGCCGACGACCTGCGGACGGTCGCCGAGGCGCACAGCGCGGCGGCGCGGACGCTGCCCGGCGCGGCAAAGCCGTCCCGAGCCCCCGAGCCGTCGCTCCAGGCCCGCGGCCCGAGCGCGGTCGCGCCCGAGCGCTTCGCCCTGCTCCAGGCGCTGCTCGCGTTCCTGCTCGCCCGCTGCGGCGAGGGGTCGTCTGCACGCGTGGAGGCGGCCGAGGTCGAGGAGCGCTTCCAGCTCGACCCGCAGGAGCTCAAGGAGAGCCTCGAGCTGCTGAACCTCGTGAACTTCGGCGGCGGCTGCTACGCCGTCTACTGCTCGACCGACGACGGCCAGGTCGTGGTCGACAAGGAGCTCTACGGCGACGCCTTCCGCCGCCCCGCCCGGCTCTCGCCGCTCGAGGCGAAGGCGCTCCTCCGGGCGCTCGACGTCGTGGCGCCGCTGGTCGCGGCCGAGGCCGACACGTCGCTCCAGACCGTGCGCGAGAAGGTCGAGGCGGCGTTCGGCCGCTTCCCGCTCTCGGACACACCGATGCCGCAGGAGGAGGGGGCCGAAGAGCACGCGGTGACCGTCCTGAACGAGGGCGTCCGCAACCGCCTGCTGGTCGAGATCACGTACCTCTCCCGCTCCTCCGACGAGCTCTCGACGCGCACGATCGAGCCCTACCTGCTGCGCCGCGACGACCGCGGCTGGTACGTCGAGGCGTACGACCGCACCCGCGGCGGGCGGCGCACGTTCAAGGTCGCATACATCAAGGACGCCGACCTGATCGACGAGGAGTACGAGCCGCGGACCGAGATGGCCGACCTCGACCACTCGCTCGGCGGCGACGTCGGCGTCGCCCGGGTGTGGTTCTCGGCGGGGCGGGCGCGCTGGGAGCTCGAGGGCCGGCCGGGGACACGGCCGCTCGAGGACGGATCAGCCGTCGCCGAGGTGACCTACGGCTCGCGGGCCTGGCTGATCTCGGAGATCCTGCGCTATCGGGGCCAGGCCGAGGTGCTCGAGCCGGCCATCGTCCGCGAAGAGGTGGCCGAGGCCGCCGCGGCCCTGCTCGAGGAGTTCACGGCGGTCGCCGCGGGCTGAGCATCGTGAGGCGGCTCCTCATCGGATGTGTGGCAGCGGTCGCCCTCGCGGCCGGGCCGCTCGCAGCGCCGGCCGCCGCCAGCAAGCTGCTCGACCGAAACACCCACTACGAGACGCTGAAGGTCGACTCCAACCGGGTCGCGCTCGTCACCTACTACGCGCACGGGCACACGATCCACGCGCTGCTCTGGGGCGCCGTGAACGCGCTGCGGCCGAATGCCGCCCACCCGAAGAGCCAGGTCAAGTTCCACGTGAACTACGCCGGCGGCTTCGGATCGTCGCTCGGCACCGGATACTGGCGCCACGTCTCCAAGCACAACGTGTGCGGCCCCTACAAGGGCCCGCCGCTCTTCGGCCTCGTCAAGGCGTGCACCGCGCCGGACGGGTCGAACTGGGCGCTGCAGGTCTGGCAGCGGGAGCTGCGCGACAACGGCTGGAACCCGAAGCGCCGCGAGCAGTCGGCATGGGAGCTGCATGTGAGCCACTGGTCGGGGCCGCTGCCGGATCTCTGGTTCAAGGCCGACTGGATCTACGCCGGCGCGCCGGGCGGGCCGTTCGACCACATCTACGGCACGTTCACCTACAAGGGCAACCCGGTGTACGGGTTCGGCGCGACGCCGGCGGGCGCGCCCACCGACAGCTACGGCCGGCTGGTCTACATGGACACGCTGAAGCCGCCCTGGAAGACCGGCTACCGCCAGGTGGGCGGCTGGTACCGGTACAACTCGTTCCTCACCCACCGCCCGCACGGCGATTTCTGCCCGGGCGTGTTCCCCGCGATCGCCGGCGTCCCCAGCCGTCCGCGGCCGGGCCGCGGCACGGAGTACCGGATCACCGCCAACGGCCCGGGTGTCACGCCGATCGTGGTGTGGCGCAATTACGGCCCAGGCTTCTACAAGCCGGGCCTGCAGAACCTGCACCCGACCCGGAACCGGCGCGGCCCCTACAACCGCCGGCTCGACCACAAGCTGAACGCCGACCAGCGCCAGATCGACCCCGTGCCGACACGGCCGAACAGCTGCTTCTACACCCACTAGCGGCGGCATGCGCCCCTCCCTGTGAAGCGGGGACAGTCCCGTCTTCCGCCGTCGGTCACGACGCGCCGCGCGGCTTGGCTAGGCCGTTTTCGCGCCTCTTCGACCGACTTCGGCGGTGCCAGGCTGGAGCGTCGCGAGCACCCGATCGCGCTGCAGCTGCGCTACCTGCAGACGCTGCTCGAGATCTCGGGCACCAACCTGGAACTCGCCCTCGGCGGCGATCACCTTCGCCCGGTCGGCGGGAAGGTCGTGTTCCTCGCGCTCGTCCTGCGCACGAACTAGCTCAGCTCGTCGCGGGTGACGTTCGCGAGCGCGACGCGGGCGTTTCGTTGCAGGTGACCGCCGTCGCGGTCGGGGATGTAGAGGCGCCGGTAGCGGGTTGCGAGGGCCTCCGGGTCGGCGTCGAGCCACTCGCTCAGGCGGGGGAAGGCGGCGTCCACGTCGTCCGGCTCGCGGTCGCCCGCGCGCCGCTCGGCGCCGGTGTTCCAGGGGCAGACGTCCTGGCAGATGTCGCAGCCGTACACGCGGTCGCCGAACGCCGCCGCGTGCGGCAGCTCGGACAGGCGCGACTGGGAGAGCCACGAGAGGCAGCGGCGGGCGTCGAGCACCCCCTCGTCGACGATCGCGCCGGTCGGGCAGGCGTCGATGCAGGCCCGGCACGACCCGCACGCGTCCCAGGCGGGGCCGTCGGCGGCGACGTGGGTCGGCTCGAGCTCCGCGTCGGTGACGAGCACCCCGAGGACGACCCAGGAGCCGTGGCGGCGGGTGATGGCGAGCGTGTTCTTCCCGTAGACCGCGATCCCGGCCCGGGCCGCCGCCTCGCGGTCGACATGGTGGTTCGAGTCGACGTAGACGGCGAAACGCGTCCGCGGCCGAAGCTCCTGCAGGCGCGCGCCCAGGGACTTGAGCGACTCGCGCAGGGCCGCGTACTCGTCCCGGCGGGTGTAGCGCGGCATCCGCCCGCGCGGCTCGTCGTCGGGCTTGGCCGGCTCGGGACGGGCGTAGCTGCGGGCCGCGACGACGACCGAGCGGGCGTTTCGCAGCAGGCCCTCGGGGTGGCACGAGCGATCGGGGCGGCGGATCGTGAACCCCATGTCGGCGAAGAAGCCGGCTTCGCGCCGCTCGCCGATGAGCCGCTCGGTCTCGGCGTACGGCTCGGCGGCGCACACGCCGCAGGCGTCGATACCCACCTCGGCCGCCTCGGCACGCAGCGCTCGGGTAAGCTCGCCTGCGTCCACGCCGTTCACTCTATGTGGCCGCGCAACCCACCAGGGTCCTCGCGCGTCCAACGGCGGTCACGACGGATCCGAGCCGGGAGGCAGCAGCATGTACGGTCGAACCCAAACCGCGACGGTCGAGCGCCTGTGGGAGAACGTGGCGCTCGTGGTCGGGGCCGCCGCGATCACGGCCATCTGCGCGCAGATCTCGTTCGGCTATCCGGTTCCGACCACGCTGCAGACGTTCGCCGTACTCGGCTCGGGCGCGCTCCTCGGCGCCCGCCGCGGCGCCGCCTCGCAGCTGCTCTACCTCGGCGTCGGCGCTGTCGGCATGCCGGTGTTCGCGAACGCGGACGGCGGCCTCGGCTGGCTCACCCAGGCCAACCCGCTGCACGCGAGCGGCGGCTATCTGTGGGGCTACCCGCTGGCCGCGTTCGTCGTGGGCCTGATCTGCGAGCGCTACGGCCGCAGCTTCTACGTGACCGTCCCGGCGATGCTGCTCGGAAGCGTCGTCCTGTACGCAACCGGACTCGTCTGGCTGCACCAGGCCATCCCCACCCCGTGGACGGGAAGCGGCGTCTCGACGCTCCACTACGGCCTGTGGCCGTTCGTGCTCGGCGACATCGCCAAGATCTTCGCAGCAGCCGCCATCATCGACCCGGCGGCTCCGTGGGGCCGCTGGCTGCGCCGAAGGTAGCGGCTAGAAACCGAGGACGAACTTGGCGTCGTCGGACATCTTGTCCGGCGTCCACGGCGGCGTGAAGGTGAGCTCGGTCGTGACCGCGCTCACACCCTCCATGCTGGCGACGACGTCCTTGATGTCCTGCTCGATCTGCGCCCCGGCCGGGCATCCCATGGAGGTCAGCGAGTAGATGACGGCGACCTCGTCGCCCTCGACTTTCACCTCGTAGACGAGGCCGAGGTCGACGACGTCCATGCCGAGCTCCGGATCCTCGACGACCCGCAGGGCCTCGAGGACGTGTTCACTGGTCAGGCTCATTCGGGAAGGGTAGCGGGGCGGGCGTCCCAGAGCGCGGCGAACGCGACGGTGTGCTCGTCCATCGTGACGCCCGGGCGCAGCAGCCGCTTCGTGCCGGCGACCGCGGCCCGGTCGGCCCTCCCCACCCGCACGGCCAGCGACTCGGCCCGCGAGAGCAGCTTGTGTGGCGCGACCACCTCGTCGACGATCCCGATCGTGCGCGCCTCCTGTGACGAGACGAGCTCGCAGGTCGCGAACAGCCGCAGCGCGGCGCCGCGGCCGATCAGCGCGCCCAGCCGCAGCGCGGCGCCCCACGGCGGCGTGTAGCCGAGCTCGTTGTGGATGAAGCGCAGCTTGGCTCCCTCGACCGCCACCCGCCAGTCGCAGGCCAGGCAGAGGTCGATGCCGCCCCCGACGACGTGGCCGTTCAGCAGGGCGACGGTGGGCACGGCGAGGGCCTCGATCCGCTCGAGCGCGGCGGCGCCGCGGCCGCCGACCTCCGCGCCGGGCAGGCCCTGGAGCGCCTCCAGGTCGGCGCCGGCGGAGAAGATCCTCGAGCCGCCGCCGACGATGCCGACGATCCGCACCTCCGGATCGGCGGCGAGCGCCTCGGCGGCGTCGGCCACCCCCTCCAGGGTCTCCAGCGCGAGCGCGTTCTCGCGGCCGCCCCGGAACGTGACCAGCCCGAGCCCGCCGCGCACCGACGACTCGACGATCGTCGGGCCCGGCCCGACCCCGTCCAGCGCCTCGAGGAGCGCGGCCTTCGACATGCGCCGGTACCCCTCGAGGCCGGCGTCGCGGGCGCGGTCGTGCAACTCGTACAGGAGCGGCTCGGCGTTCACGGCGGTGAGCCTAGCTCTAGAGCCGGATCTCCTCGTGCCGGTCGGCCGAGAAGAGGTGGATCGAGTCGATGAAGCGAACGCGGTTGCAGCGCGAGCAGAGGACGAGGGATTGCGTCCGGGCGCCGTCCGCCATGTAGCGGACGCCGCGCAGCAGGTCGCCGCCGGAGATCCCCGTCGCGACCACCGTCTGGTCGCCGCGGACGAAGTCGTCGATGCCGAAGATGCGGCTGACGTCGTCGATCCCGTCGTCGGCGGCACGGTTGATCTCGGTGCGGCTCATCGGCCACAGCTGGCCCTGGATCTCGCCGCCCAGGCAGCGCAGGGCGGCGGCGGCGATGATGCCCTCCGGGGCGCCGCCGATGCCGATGGCCAGGTGGTCGTTCGTGCCGCGGATGGCCGCGCTGATCGAGGCCATGATGTCGCCGTCGGCGATCAGCTTGATGCGGGCGCCGGCCTCCCGGATCTCGGCGACGAGGTCGTCGTGGCGGGTGCGGTCGAGGACGATGGCGGTGACGTCGGCGACCCGGCGGCCGAACGCGTCGGCGATCGCCTCCAGGTTCTCGCGCACCGGCTGGCGCAGGTCGATCCGGCCCTTCGCCACCGGCCCGACCGCCATCTTGCGCATGTACATCCGCGGCACCTGCATGAGGCCGCCGGGGTCGCTCGCGGCCAGGATCGAGAGCGCGCCGGGGCGGCCGCCGGCGACGGCGGTGCCGTTGCCGACCGGGTCGCAGGCGAGGTCGAGACGGCGGCCCCCGGAGCCGAGCTCCGAGCCCTCACGCAGGGCGTGCGCCTCGTCGTCACGGCCGATCACGAGCGTGCCCGAGACCGGCACGGCGTCGAGCGCCTCGCGCATCGCCACGGATGCGGCCCGGTCGGCCATCTCGGGATCGCCGCGGCCGAGCAGGCGGCCGGCGGCGAGGGCGCTGCGCTCGGTGACCGCCGCGAGGTCGGTGCACGGGCAGCGCGCCGCGACTCCCGCATCTCGAGCCTCGGCCTCCGGCTCGGCCCCGCGCTCCGTCGACGCCATGCCTCTCAGGGTACCGCCGTGGCGCGGGCGGTGGCGCGCTCGAGGATGAGGTCGATGACCGCCATCAGCGCCTGGGCGGGATCGGACGCCTCGATGACCGGCCATCCCTGCTTCTCGGCCCGCGCCACCAGGTACTCCTGGATGCGGCGGATCTCGCCGAACCGCTTCAGGTAGCGGTCCATCGCCCGCAGGCCGCCCGAGTCGGTGCCGCGCGTGAAGAAGTGCGCCTGGTGCACCTCCTCGTCGGCGACGGCCAGCATCACCTGGACGACGACGGCGCCGGCGTGCTTGTCGGCCGTGACGAGGCCGGGGACGACGTGGATGCCCTCGACCACCGTCGAGAGCCCCTCGAGCACGGCCCGCTCGACGACCGCATTCGCGCCCACGGCGACCTGGCCGGCCTGCTGGATGAACCCGTACAGCGCGCGGTCCTCGTCGTCCGGGTCGGGCAGCGGGATCTTCAGGCCCTCGGCCGCATCGAACGAGGAGTAGTGCAGCTCCGGCATGAGCTCCTCGGCGAAGAACGCGCGCATCGCCTGACGGATCACGTCGGTCGAGGTGATCCGGCTGACGCCGAGCCGGTAGGCGATCTCGGTCGCGAGCGTGCTCTTCCCCGTCCCCGTCGCACCGCCGATCAGGAGCATCAGCGGCCGGTCGAGCCGTAAGACCTCCCGCCAGCCGTGGTAGCGCGAGACGAGGTCGGGGCCCTCCTCGCGGGCCAACAGGTCCTCGACCATGCTGTGCAGCTGGTCGATCGGGATCTCGTCGGCGGGGGTCGCCTTCACCTCGCGCTCGATGCGCATGGCGATCTGGTAGGCCCGCTCCGGGTCGGCGCCGGCCAGCACGAGCGCCTGGGCCATGCGCCCCTTCGAGAACGGCATCGGCGCGCCGCGCGTCGCCAGGATCCGCGGCTCCCTGCCGGCCGCGGGCAGGGGTGGAACCGCGACCTCCGGCTCGCGCCGCAGCCAGGCGGGTCTGCGCGGCAGCCTAGGCACCGACCGCCACCACCCCGGCGGCCAGGTCGAGCGCGACCGCGTCCAGGTCGGGCTCGCCGGCGATCGAGCGCGGCCGGTTGTCGCAGAAGACGACCCGGGCGCCCCGCTCCTGCGCGGCCTCGGCGACGACGTCGATCGCGGCCGCCTTGATCTCGATCAGGTAGGTGTCGGCGGCGCGGACGCCGGGCGAGTCGAGGTCGGCGGCGAGCGCCGTGCGGTCGCTCAGCGACCCGACCACGGCGGTCACGTCGGCGCCGTGGTCGTCGCGCAGGAACGCCGCCAGCCGGTCGTGGATGGCGGCGCCCGCCGTGGTGAACAGGGCCACCCGCTCGCCCTCGACCGGCTCGGCCGGGTGCGGCCGAAGGACGGTGGCGATCACGGTGGCGTCGGGCCGGGCGGCGAGCACGGCGGCGCGGACGGACTCGACCTGGTGCGACTCGGCCAGCGGCGCCTCGCACATCGTGATCACGACCACGTCGGACACCAGTACCCGGTAGGGGCCGAGGCCTATCTCGAGGTCGGCGGCCGGCCGGGCGGCCGACGTGACGAGCAGGGTGCGGTCGGCGGCGACCGGCGGAAGTGCCGCGCCGGAGCCCTCGAGCAGCAGGAGCTCGGGGTCGCGCTCGCGGGCCAGGGCGACCGCCTCCTCGACGTTCGAGAGGAACGGTGTCCCGGCCAGGCCGCTGCCGCACCGGCGCGCGCCGACGGTGGTCACGCGGGCGAGGGCGGCGTCCTCGAGGAAGTCGGAGGCGGCGTGCTGGCCGGCGCGGGAGCGCTCGAGCAGGTGGGCGAGCGTGGGCGGCTCGGCGGCGCCGTCCACCAGCTCGGGCTGCTCCGGCCCGCCCCGACCCATCGCGACCAGGACGACGCGGTGGCGCTCCCCCAGCAGCCGCGCCAGGTGGCCGCAGACGGCGGTCTTCCCGATCCGCTTCCCGGTCCCGATGACGGCGATCGCAGGCACGCCCGCGGCGGGCCGCGGCGGCGGCCGGAACTCGAAATCGGCGCCGCGGTAGGCGAGCCCGGCCGCGAGGGCGTGGCTCACCAGGCGGAAGCGCTCGCGCTCACTCAGCACCGGCTCGTCGGAGAGGTCGACGATGCAGCCCGCGGCGTGCTTGCGGGCCGCCGCCAGCATGCCGGCGGCGGTGTCGCGGCCGGCGTCCTCCAGCGGCACCCCGTAGTCGGGCGCGCCGCGCAGCTTCTCCGTGCCGCCCAGGAGCAGCGCGGCCACAACCTGGTCGTCGCGGCCGGCCGCGGCGATCGCCGCCCGCACGACCGGCGGGTAGTGCTCGCCGTCGACGAGCGCCAGCGCGCGCTCGGTCACTTCCGCCCCGCCGCGGTGTCGTGTGGCGGCGGCGACTGCTTCTCGTACTCCGCGGTCTGCGGCGAGAAGCGGATCAGGCGCTCACGGCCGTGGAACGGGTACTTGCGGTAGACGCCGACCTCGGCCGGGCCCACCTCGATGATGTTGTAACAGGGGCGGGTGTGGCCGCGCAGGCGCAGCGACGAGACCGTGCCGGCGTTCACGACGAAGAGATCCTCCAGGCGCCACGCGTACGGCACGTGCTTGTGGCCCGAGAGCACCAGGTTCACGTTCGCGCGCTGGAGCACCTCGAGCGTGTCGCCGGCGTCGTGGACGACGTTGCGCTCGCGGCCCGTGCCCGGGATCGGGAGCAGATGGTGGTGCAGCACGAAGACGCGGAAGTCCGCCGGCGGGTCGAACTGCTCCTCGATCCAGGGGTAGCGGCCGCGGCCGACCGTGCCGTTGTCCAGGTCGGGTTCCGAGGAGTCGACGGCGACGAACGTGATCCCGGACTTGTGCAGCACCGACGAGCGCGGCCCGATCAGCTCCTCGAAGTGGACGTGGCCGACGTTGCGGGAGTCGTGGTTGCCCGGCACGGTGATCACGTCGGGGCACTCCAGCCGGCTCAGATACTCGCGCGCCTGGCGGTACTCCTGCTTGTAGCCGAACGTGGTCAGGTCGCCGGAGCAGACGACCACGTCGGGCTCCAGCGCGTTGATCTCCATGATCGCCCGCTGGAGCAGGTTCTCGACGAAGTACGGCGAGCCGCAGTGCAGGTCGGACAGGTGCGCGATGACGAACGGGCGGACATCGGCCATGGGAGCCGCATCGTACCGACCAACCGGATGCCGCTCCAGCCCGGCGCCATCCGACCCGGTCAGTAGTCTGGAGCCGCCGGATGCCACCACGTTTCGCCAACGACACCGAGCGCGACCTCAGTCGCATGCTCGACTTTCACGGCATCGCCTGGCAGTACGAGCCACATACGTTCGTGCTCGAGGCGGGTCCGGGTGGCGAGGTGCGCGTCGCCTTCACCCCGGACTTCTACCTGCCCGACCAGGATCTCTACATCGAGGTCACCACGATGAAGCAGTCGCTCGTGACGAAGAAGAACCGCAAGATGCGGATGCTGCGCGAGCTCTATCCCGACGTGCGCATCAAGATGCTCTACCGGCGCGACATCGAGGCGCTCGCCGACCGCTACGACCTGGCGCGGCCGGCATGACCGCGACCGCCGAGCGCGCAGCAGCTCCCGCGCCCGGCGAGGTGTACCTCCCGGCCCCGCTGCTCGCGGCCCGCGTCGCCGAGATCGCCGCGGCCATCGACCGCGACCACCGCCGCCGCCCGCTCGTGCTCGTGGCCGTGCTGAAGGGCGCAGCCGTGTTCGCGGCCGAGCTGTCGCGGTCGCTCACCGTCCCCCACCGGCTCGACACGATGGCGCTCTCCGCCTACTCCGGCGCCGACCGCCGCAGCGGCCGCATCCGGCTGCTGAAGGATCTCGACCATCCTGTCCGCGGCGAGCACGTCGTCGTCGTCGAGGACGTCATCGACACCGGGCTCACGATGCACAACCTGATGCGGGTGCTCCGCGCCCGCTCGCCCCAGTCGGTGCGGATCTGCACGCTGCTCGACCGGCCCCACCGGCGCCTGGTCGAGCTGGACGTCTCGTACGTCGGGTTCACCGCCGCCGAGCGCTTCTGCGTGGGCTACGGCCTGGCGCACCACCAGCGCTTCCGCAACCTGCCCGACATCCGCTTCCTCGCCTGAGGTCTCAGGAAGCGTTCAGGTGGGACGGATACACTTCTCGCATGGCTCGTAGGCGCCAAACACTCGATCGCGACAGGGGTCTCCTCGCCCGGATGACGGGCACCGTGTTCCTGCTCGGCCTGGTCTACGTCATCTTCTTCGTCGTCCTCCTGCAGGGCGTCGGGATGGCGCTTCCCGTGGTGATCGTGCTCGCCGGCGGCCTGCTCGTCGTCCAGTACTGGACGTCCGACAAGATCGCCCTCGCCTCGGCCGGGGCGCGCATCGTCGACGAGAGCCAGGCGCCCGAGCTGCACGCGATCGTCCAGCGGCTCTGCCTGACGGCGGGCCTGCCGATGCCGCGGATCGCGATCTGCCCGACCGACATGCCGAACGCGTTCGCGACCGGCCGCAGCCCCAAGCACGCGGCCGTCGCCGTCACCCAGGGCCTGCTCGACCGGCTCGAGCCGCACGAGCTCGAGGGCGTGCTCGCGCACGAGCTCTCGCACGTCGCCCACCGCGACGTCGCCGTGATGACCCTCGCGAGCTTCTTCGCCATGGTGGCCGGGTTCATCACCCGCTGGGGCTTCTACTTCGGCGGCATGTTCGGAGGCGGCTTCGGCGGCGGGCGCGACGACCGCAACAACTCCGGCGCGTCCTTCATGCTGATCCTGCTCGTCTCGGTGGTCGTCTACGCGATCTCGTTCTTCCTGATCCGCGCGCTCTCGCGCTACCGCGAGTTCGCCGCCGACCGCGGCGCGGCCATCCTCACGAAGTCGCCCTCGAGCCTCGCCTCCGCGCTCGTCAAGATCTCCAGCACGATGAGCCGCATCCCGCAGAAGGACATGCGCATGGCCGAGGGCCTGAACCAGTTCTTCATCATCCCCGCGGGGCTGAAGAGCGGCCTCTCCACGCTCGTCTCCGACCATCCGCCGCTCGAGGCCCGGCTGGAGCAGCTGCGCCAGCTCGAGCGCCAGCTCGAGACGCTCTAGCCCGCGCCGCATGGGATTCCTGGACGGACTGCTGGGGCGCACCAAGGTCGCGAAGCCGACGCTCGAGCGGCTCTTCGCCATCTCCACCGCCCAGATCACGCTCGACACGAGCCTCGGCCTGAAGCCGTCCAGGACGGCCGCGATCTGCTTCAAGCCGATGGCCTCGGCCCGCTTCCGCGAGAGCGGCGCCGACATCGAGGACATGGTCAAGCTCGCGTTCCGCGACGAGGGCACGCAGATGGATCGGTCGGTGGACGAGTTCGGCTACGAGTGGCTGAAGCTGACCGACGACGACTTCGAGGATCTCGTCACCACCATCCACGTCGCCGCCCAGTCGATGACCGACGACGGGTTCGGCGAGCAGCTCCTCTGCGCCGTCTTCGGCTTCGAGCCGGGAAACGTCCGCTTCATCTACAACTTCAAGCGCGGCGCCTTCTATCCGTTCGTCCCGGTCGCCAACCACAAGCGCGACTCCGAGCGCGAGCTCCAGCTCCAGGGCAAGCTCGAGCAAGAGCTCCCCTTCGAGGCCGAGCTGGAGCGCTGGTACCCCCTCTGGGACGCCCCGGTCTGACGCGTTAGCCGGC
>DASUHM010000094.1 GCA_036273515.1 Gaiellales bacterium | reverse complement strand
CCGACCTCGCGCTCTGGGCCGGGCTGCCGCTGCGCGACGGCCGGGCCGGCCTCGTGGGCGCGGCCGCGGCGATCGTCGCGGCCGGGGGCGACCGGTTCGACCTGCGCGCCCGCCCGCCCGTGCCCCGCAGGCTGCCGCCGCGGCTCGTCCCCGCGTTCGACGCGTACCTGCTCGGCTGGGCCGACCGCGCCTACGGGGTGCCGGCGGAGCGCGTCGACGAGATCCGGCTGGGCGGAATGATCCGAGCGGTCGCCCTGATCGAGGGCCGCGCGGCCGGCACGTGGGCGGCGCGGCGAAACGGCCGGCGGATGACCGTCGAGCTCGACGAGTGGGGCGAGATCGGCGCCGCAGACCGGGCGGGGCTCGACGCCGAGGCCGCCGACGTCGTCCGGTTCGAGACCGGCGCCCCGCCCGGGGAACGCGCCTAGAAGGCCGGCTTTCCGGGGACGACCGGCGACACCGTCACCCGGCCGCCGCACGCCTGCGCCGGGAACCGCACATGGATGCTTTTGAAGTCGTTCGGCGCCCACACGTCCGCGCCGGTGGACGTCGGGCACTTCTGGCTGCCGGTGGGGACGTCGGAGTAGCCGGCAAAGAACGAGGCCCGGCCGCCCGGGGCGAGCGTGACCCGCTTCTCGGGCTCGAACGGGACGACGTTGCTCGTGCCGCGGATCACCGTCGTCGGCAGCGCCCGGCCGTGGCTGAGCAGGCGGACCCCGGGGAACCCGAACAGGTGGCAGGCGGTGGCGCTCGTGTTCGTGAAGGTGAAGCGCAGCCCGACGCTACCGGCCGCCCCGTTCGAGCTCGGCGAGGCGAGCGAGAGCTGGCGCCGCTCGCAGCGGTGCGTCGCCGCGGCGTGCGGGGTCGCGCCCGCGCGGGCCACGCCCACCCCGGCGGCAAGGAGCGCCGCGCCGGCCGCGACCGCGGCGGCGCCCGTCACCATGAATCGTCTGCTCATCTCGTCGCCTCCTGGCGAGGTCGGTACATGACCCCACCGTAGGCGGCGTACGTCACCGTTCGGTCACAAACCGGTATTCGCTCGGCGACGGCTGTACCAGAAGATCAGCTCGACGACGAACATGACCCAGATCGCGAAGCCGATGTCCGCGATCCACGAGAGCGAGCCGACGACGTGCCAGAGCAGCGCGAGCACGACCAGGCCGACGACGACCCGGATCGGCATCGGCACTCGGCGCAGGCGCTCCATCAGCGCAGCGTAAGCGCTTGCGGCGCTAGGCGGCGCGCTCGACGGCGTCTTCGCCGGCCCCGCTGAGCCGGTCGAGCACCTTCGCGGTCGCGAGGGCGCTCGTCGCCTGGTTCGCGAACAGGCGCAGCGCCTGCAGCCGGCGCGGGTGCGGCAGCATGCGGTCGGTCGGGTCGTCCGCCCAGATCACGCCGACGAGCGAGTCGTCCCGCGCCCGTAGCGGCACGCACAGCCAGTGATGGTGCCAGGCGTTCGGGCCGGCGCCGTTGTACTGGGACGTGTAGGCGATCGACGCCTGCGACATGCGCGCTGCGCCCTCCGCGTAGGGGAGCAGGTAGCAGCCGTTGATCTCGAACTGGGGGTCGAGCAGCCGGCGCAGGTCGGCGTCCGTCGTCGGTGTCTCGGTGGCCTTGTCGCCCTCGGGGAACC
The DNA here is from genome assembly GCA_036273515.1 of Gaiellales bacterium. GTDB lineage: Bacteria > Actinomycetota > Thermoleophilia > Gaiellales > JAICJC01 > JAICJC01. The sequence continues at coordinate 4,445 of DASUHM010000094.1, read as the reverse complement.
CGACGGACGCGGCGCAGCGGTGCACGCCGGCCGCGGGGTCGTGCAGCTGCACCAGCACCTTGTCGAACTCGAGCGCGGAGCCGATCCCGGCGCACACGCGCTCGAGCACCTCGGCGACGGAGCCGGGCTCGAGCAGCGTCGACGAGATCTCGAGCAGCTCCGTCAGCGCGTTCTGCGTCCGCTCCCAGCTGGCCGTCGCCTGGGCCGCCTCGACCAGCACGGCCGCCTGCGAGGTGACGGCGACGAGGACGTCGAGCTCCTCGTCGGAGAGGCGCAGGCCCGAGGCGGGCTCGCCGACCGAGAAGATGCCCAGGATGTGGCCGTCGGAGTGCCGGAAGGGGACGAACAGCTCGTCCTCGGGCTGCCAGGCGTTCGGGATCTCGCTCGCCGGCTCGCTGGGCACGTAGCGGTCGGCGACGTGCGAGCTCCAGTCGAACGTGCCCTGCTCGATCACATATGCGCCCCGGCGCAGGTACTTCGCGTCCATGATCGGTTCGAACCAGGCGCTCGAGTACTCCGAGCCGAGCAGAGTGGCGCGGGCCTCCTCGTTGCCGTGGACGCTCGAGACGACGTAGTCGTCCCACTCGGGCCGGTACATGTTGATGACGACGGTGCCCAGGCCGAGCGCGCGGCCGACGGTGACCGCGATCTCGTCGAGCAGGCGGTCGGGGTCGTCCTGCACGCGGACGAGCCGGATCACGTCGAGGAGGCCCTGGATGCGGGCGACGGGGGAGAGGTCGGGCGTGCGCGGCGACGGGCGCCGCTCGCCTGACGGCCGCTCGGCGCCGGGGTGCTCGAGCACCGCCCGGGCGGCGGCGACGACGATCGGGTCGAACTGGGTGCCGGATGCCGCCTCGAGCTCGGCGATGGCGGCCTCGCGCGGCATCGCCCGCCGGTAGGCGCGGTCGCTCGTCATCGCGTCGAACGCGTCGCAGACGGCGATGATGCGCGCGCCGAGCGGGATCTGGTCGCCCTCGAGCCCGTCGGGGTAGCCGCCGCCGTCGATGCGCTCGTGGGTCGAGCGCACGATCTTGGCCACGCCGCGGAGCGGCGGGGCGGACATGAGGATGGACTCGCCGGTGACGGTGTGGCGGCGCATGACCTCCCACTCGCCCTTGTCCAGCGGGCCGGGCTTGTGCAGGATCGAGCTCGGGATCACGACCTTGCCGATGTCGTGCAGGTCGGCGGCGAGGACGATGTCGTCGATGGCCTCGGGGTCGACGGCCAGGTGGCTGGCGACGGAGCGGGCCAGATCGGCCACCCAGTCGGAGTGGGGGCGCAGCTCGGGCGCGTGCTGGTCGACGACGGCCAGGAGCAGGTCGCGGACCTGGCGCCTGACCGAGACGCGGTGGTTGTCCTTCTGCGCGTACATGCGCTGGTCGACGATGCGGAGCGCCGACGACGCGTCGCGCGCCTCGCGCGGCAGGAGCGCGAACCCGCACGACGAGCGGATCTCGGCGTGCTCCTCGGTGAGTGCGTCCAGGGCCTGGCGGATCGCCTCCTCGAGCTCCGCCGGCGAGCCGTGCTTGAGCACGCAGAACTCGTCGCCGCCCAGGCGGTAGGCGGCGCCCGATCCGGCGAACGTCGCCGCGAGGCGCGCGCCCAGCCGGGCCAGGAGGGCGTCGCCGGCGGGGTGGCCGTGGGTGTCGTTGTACGCCTTGAACCCATCGAGGTCGAACATGGCGAGCACGGCGGGGGAGTGGTCGGTGCCCTCGGCGATCGCGCGCTCGAGGTCGGCGAGCAGCCGGCGGCGGTTGCCGAGGCCGGTGAGGTCGTCCGTCAGCGCCTGCCGGAGGGATTCCTCGACGCCCCTGCGCAGCCGCTGCATCCAGTACAGGAGCAGCAGCGCGCCGCCGCCGCCGAAGGCAGCGACGATCGTCCAGACGAGGTCCAGCCCGATTTGGTGTACGAAGAACATCTGCCAAGTAATCGGCAGCATGTGGTCAAACATGCGCAACACGCGGTTTACGGGCGGATCAGGCGTGCAGACGCGCCCGGAGGCGGTCGAGCGCGGCCGCGTGCGCGAACACGAGCCGGTGGGCCCGCTCCCGCTCGTCGGCCGCCTTCGCGACCCAGCGCGCGCGTCCTCCTCGAGCTCGGCCGGGAAGCGCAGGTCGACGACCCGCGTGATCCCGGTAGTCGACGCGCGTCCGCGCGTCGCGCGGGCGGCGGACGTTCTCGAGCCCGTCCCAGATGAGCGTCCCCGTCACGTGGCGGATCGTAAGCGGGGTCAGACCCCGAACGTCGGCCGTGACATTTCCGTTGCGCCCACCGGGGACTGTCCCCAGCCACCCGCGATGAGTTCCTCCTGGCGCTTCCGTCTGTACCGTGACCTGACCGACCGAGAGGAGACGCGATGCCCAAGCCGACCCCATGCCTGTGGTTCGACACCCAGGGCGAGGACGCCGCCCGCTTCTACACGTCCGTGTTCCCCAACTCGCGGATCGTCGACATCGCCCGCTTCGGCGAGGCCGGGCCGCGCGAGGCTGGCATGGTCATGGTCGTGAGCTTCGAGCTCGACGGCCAGCCGTTCACCGCGCTGAACGGCGGCCCCGACTTCACGTTCAGCGAGGCCGTCTCGTTCCAGGTCGACTGCGCCGACCAGGCCGAGGTCGACCGCTACTGGGAGACGCTCTCCGAAGGCGGCGAGCAGGGCCCGTGCGGCTGGCTCAAGGACCGCTTCGGCCTCTCGTGGCAGATCGTGCCGACCCGGCTCACCGAGCTCCTGGCCGACCCCGACCGCGAGCGGTCGCAGCGGGCCATGACGGCCATGCTCGGGATGCGCAAGATCGTGATCGCCGAGCTCGAGGCCGCGGCCGCGTAGGCCATGTTTGGCTCCGGCGGGAGCCTGGTAACGCCCCCGCATGAAGGCGGGGACCGAACGCGAGGTGAAGCTGCGTCCCGGGCCCGGCTTGCGCAGGGTCGAGCTCGACGGACGTCCGATCCCGGACCGGACGCTGACCTCGATCTATCACGACACGGACGACCTGCGGCTCGCGCGGGCGGGGATCACGCTTCGGCTGCGACTCTCGGATGAGGAGACCGTCTGGCAGCTCAAGCTGCCGCATGATGCGGCCCGGGAGGAGCTCGAGTGGCCCGCGCCCAGCCGGCGCGTGCCGGGCGAGGTGAAGGCGTTGCTCGTCGCGCACACCCGCGGCCGGCCATTCGTCGCGGTCGCGACCCTGCGCACGGAGCGGTCGGGAGTCGTCGTGACGGACGGAGGCGTCGACATCGCCGAGGTCGTCGACGACCGCGTGGACGTCCTCGCCGACGACGCCGTCGTCGACCGGTTCGAGGAGATCGAGGTGGAGCTCGTCGACGGCGACCAGCACGACCTCGAGCGCCTCGAACGGCTGTTCATCGAGGCCGGGGCGCGCCCATCCGACGCGCCGTCGAAGGTGTTCCGGGCGCTCGGCGGACGGCCCCGCTCCGGCGTCAAGGTGAAGGCCAAGGGCGCCCGGCGGGTGCTGGCACGCGGGCTCCTCGAGCAGTACGCGGAGCTCCTCGCGCACGATCCGGGGACCCGGCTCGGCGTGGATCCCGAGGAGCTGCACGACCACCGCAGCGCGGTCCGGCGGCTGCGGGCGCAGCTCCGCGCCGGCAGGCCGCTGCTCGACCGCACCTGGGCTGACGACCTGCGCGGGGCGCTCAAGCGGGTCGGCCGGACGCTCGCGCCGGCCCGCGACCTGGACGTGCTGATCGCGCAGATCGAGGACGATCGAAAGCGCCTTCCGGAGCGCGAGCGGCGGGGAGCTGCCGGCGTGGTCGAGGCGCTTCATGCACGTCGCGCCCGTGCTCAGACGGAGCTGCTCGCGGAGCTCTCGGAGCCCTGGTACGTCAGCACGCTGAACCGGGTCGAGGGCGCCGTCGCCAACCCGCGCTTCGCCGGATCGGGCTCGCTCCGCCGTGGAGTCCGGCGCGAGCATCGCCGGGCCCGCAGGATCGTGCGCAAGCTGCCCGAACTGCCGACCGACGCCCAGCTGCATGCGCTTCGCCGCGCGGTGCGGAACGGCCGCTATGCCGCCGAGCTGGCCGCCGCCGGCGGCGACAGGAAGGCGCGGCGCTACGCGAAGCGGGCGAAGGCGCTCCAGGACGTCCTCGGCCAGCACCAGGACGCCGTCGTCGCGACGGCCGTGCTGGCCGAGGTCGGCCGCGACCTCTCCCGGCCCGCGGCGCGCACGGCGTGCGCCGCCCTCGTGGAGATCCAGGCCGAGCGGCGGGCGGCCGCGCGCGACCGGCTCGCGAAGGGCTGGAAGCGGCTCGAGGCCCGGGCCGTCTAGATGATTGATCGGTGAGTCCTGTGATGTCCAAGGTGCAAGCCCACGGGCTGCGCAAGGACGCGGGGAGCGGTCATACCGGGTTGTATGGGCGCGACCGAGGCGCGATGCGACGGTTCGCAGCCAAAGCGCCACCGACGCGCCGCTTGACCACCCGCCGTCCGTGCG
>DASUHM010000093.1 GCA_036273515.1 Gaiellales bacterium | reverse complement strand
GCGAGGCTCGACTTCGACTCGCGGATCTCGAGCGTCTGGGCGGCGTGGCCGGTACCGGAGAACGCCTCGGCGGCGTCGTCGAGCCCTGCCAGCAGGCAGGCGGCGCGGGGGTCGCGGCGGAAGGTGCTGCGGAACTCGGGGTCGGTCAGGAGCCGCTGGAGCACCTCGACCGCGCGGGCGCTCTCGTCGCCCGAGCCGCCCTTCGCGGGGTCAGCCATGGTGCCCTGCTAGCGGCTTCGGCGCATCAGGAGCGGCCGCCCCACCGACAGGACGATGGGCAGGAAGAGCAAGACGTAGAAGATGCCGAACATGCCCCATACGATCCCCCGCCTCCCGGTGAGCTCGACGAGCACGTGGTAGTACCGGGTGGACATCAGTATGGCAAAGCATGCGCAGCCCAACAACCATCCCAGGGCGGCGACGGCGTACCAGCCGACCTGCGACGGCAGGTCGTCCGGCACGGGCCGCCCCGCCAGACGCAGCTGCAGCCGCCGCCGTGAGCGGGCCCGCAGCCCGGGCTGGCGCAGCAGGTCGACCAGGATGTGGTAGCCGTCGCGGTCGAGCAGCGGGTTCAGGTTGAAGAGCGCGCCCAGGTAGGCGCCGAGCGACACCTGGAAGGCGATGTCCGACCACGTCCCGGCCACCGCGGTGGCGATCAGCGCCGCGCCCCCCGCCATGACGAGGTCGGTCACCGGCCCGGCGGCGCTGACGGCGATCCGCCGCCGGCGGGGCTCGAACCAGGCGTCCGACGTGTCCACGAACGCGAACGGGAAGATCAGGAGCACCTTGATGCCGGCCTTGCGGACGCGGCGGCCGAACGACGCGACGGTGAGGCCGTGCCCCACCTCGTGCACCGAGACGACCGCGAGCCGCCCGCCCAGGAAGGCGATGGCGCCCCAGCCGAGGTGGTCGGCGACGACGAACGGCGTCCCGTGACGGGTGAGGAACAGGCGCAGGAACGCGATCAGGCCGCCGGCGGAAACGATCGTGACGAGCGCCAGGCCGGGCGCGGTGAAGAGCAGCCACCCGCCGAAGCGGTAGGCGGCCTGGAAGACGCGGTCCGGGTTCGAGAACGCCCACTCCTTCGGCTTGAACAGGCGCTCGAGGAAGCCCGGCTCGGGCCCGAACGGATCGTCGTCGACGGCGGTGCCCTCGAGCAGCCCGTGCTCGCCGAGGTCGGCGAGGAGCCGCGCCACCCGGGCCGGGCCGCCGGCGCCGATCTCCTCCTCGCTCGCCGCCAGCAGGTCCTCGAGCGTCGGGTCGCTCGCCAGCTCGCGCACGAGCGCCGCCTCGGAGTCGCCCATGCGCAGGTAGTGGGCGCCGGAGCCGTCGCGCAGGATCCAGCGCTGCGGCCCCTCGTCCTCCTCGAGCTGCTTGAGCGCGCAGCCCGCCACCAGCCGCGGCCGCGACGAGACGTACGGCGAGCGGTCGCCGACCGCGCCCGAGGACGAGAGCGAGACGCCGACCGCGTCGAGCATCACGGTGCGGCCCGCGACGACGGCGTCCGGGTGGCGCTCGACCCGGATCACCGTATCGCCGAGGCGCACGACGGAGCCCTCGACGAGCTGCGCCCGGCCCTGCAGCGGCCGGTCGTCGAGCATCGTCCCGTGGCTCGAGCCGGCGTCCTCGATCGAGGTGTCCGAGTCGGTCACGAGCACCCGCGCGTGCGTGCGCGAGACGGAGGGATCGGCCAGCGTGATGTCGTTCGAGTCGGCCCGCCCCAGGGTGACCGACTGGGTCAGCGGGACCCGCGTCTCGCCGATCACGAGGTCGAGCGGGGCGCGCACGCCCTTGGCCTGGGGGGCGCCGCAGCGGCCGCAGAAGAGCGCGTCCTGCGGCACCTGGCGTCGGCACGAGCGGCACAGCACGGCTAGCTCACCCCGAAGGCGGCAGCGGCAGCGGCTCGACGCTCGGGTCGCAGCCGTTGATCCCGAGCGGCGTCTGCTGTCCCGCCGACTGGACGACCACCATCGCCGGGGGCTGCGTCGTCGAGCAGTCCTGGCCGCCGACCTCGAGCACGCCGTCGGTCCGCCACGAGAACGCGGGCGGCCCCGGCTGGTAGTCGAGCAGCTTGGTGCCGTCGGCCGCGGGCGGGTTCGGCGTCTGGAAGACCGAGTTGCCGGCCGCATAGGCGAGCGTGAACCGGCCGGCGTTCAGCGGCGAGTAGGCCAGGAAGGTGGGGGCGGCCGCCGGGTTGTTGGGGTGCGTCATGTAGGGCGTCGGCGTCCCCCAGGACGTGGCGACCGGCGAGAACGGGGTGGACGTCTGGAACAGGAGCACCCCGGCCGGCGTGGGAGTGCTGCCCGGGTTCTCGGCCAGCACGGCGATGAACTGCCCGTCGGGCGACCAGGTCGGCCGGTCGAGCAGCTGGGTTGTCGGCGTCGTGCACGACGGCGTGGCGTTCGGCTGGCTCGAGTCGAGGAAGCAGAGCGCGCTCTGCGTGCCGTTGTCCCAGCGGGTGAACGCCAGCAGCGAGCTCCCCGAGAGCGGCGCGAACACCGGCCGGTGGTAGTCGGCGCCGGACGCGACCGGCTGGGGCGGCGACTTGCCGTCGGCCGCGACGACCTCGACCGTGCCGCTGCCGGTCGTGCGGTCGACGAAGGCGAGCTCGGTCCCGTCGGCGTTCCAGCTCGGCTCGATCGCGGCCGTGCTCGAGGTCAACCTCAGCGGCGCCCCGCTCGGGCCGTTCGCGCCGAACGACGAGACGTACACGCTGCCGCCGCTGTCGTACGCCACCCGCGGCAGCGCCGATGTGTAGATGTACACCGTCGAGCCCTTGGCCAGCGAGGCGCCGCTGCCGGGCTTCTGCGTGACCACGTTCCCGACCGGCACGCTCGGCGCGAGCACCGGGATGATGACCGTCTTCAAGCCCGCCGCCTGCAGCTTCTGGGCGGCCGCCGCCGCCGGCAGGTTCTGCACGGACGGCAGCGCGTTTCCGCCCGCGCTCTGCAGGAACAGGCTCACGGGCGCGCCCTGCGCCGCCGACTGGTTCGCGGCGGGCACCTCGCACCCGTTCGCGAGCGTCATCGCCTTGGGATCGGCGGCCGACGGCTGCACCGGCCCAACCGAGAGCTGCGCCGCCTTCAGCGCCTTCTGGGCGTCGCCCAGCGACTTGCCGCACACGTCCGGGACCGGCACCTGCTTGGCCGCGACGCCGACGACGACCGCCACCGCCTTCCCGGGCGAGAGCTTGAACCCGGCGTCCGGGTTCTGGCTCACGATCTTCCCGATCTCGTTCTTGGCCGCGACGATCTTCGTGGCGGCGGGATTGTTCGTGAGCAGCAGCCCGAGCTTCTCGAGCAGCGCCTGCACCGCGGACGCGGGCTTGCCGGTGAGGTTGGGGACCGTGATCGTCGGCGGGCTCTGCAGCAGCTTGTAGCCGGCCACGCCGAGCGCGAGCGCCGCGGCGATCACGATCGGCACCCACCAGGCGAACCACGGCTGCTGGCGGAAGACCGCCTGTCGGCTGATGACGATCTCCTCGGTCCCGGGCGAGCGGGCGTGGATCGTGAACGGATGGTCGAGCGGCCGGCCCACCCAGATGTGCTTGGGCGCCTTCACCATCAGCTCGGTGCCGGTGCGCCGGCCCGGCTGGGCGATTCCGCGACGGGTCTTGATCGCGAACTTGCACTTCTCCTCGGGGTCGGTCGCCGAGAACTCGAGCTCGATCGGCGCGTTCGCGAGGTTGCGCACGGCGAAGGCGAACTTGCCCCGGCGCCGCCCGGTGGCCCGCTCGGGGCGCAGGTCGGTCTCGACGTTCTGATACGGCTGGACGGTCAGCCGGGCCGACGCGGAGCCGGCGTCGGTGCCGTTGGCGCGCGACCCGGCCACCACCCGGATCGGCCAGTCGCGGGCCTCGGCCTGCGCGGACTTGGGCGGGTGCAGGTGCACCTGCGCGTCCTGCTCGTAGCGGCCGCTGGGCGCGCCGTAGGGAACCAGGTAGGCGGTCGGCGGCGTGATCGTCCACCAGCCCTCGGGCAGGCCCTCGACGCGGAGGTCGTAGTTGTCGACGATGCCGCTCTGGTTCCGCACCGACGCCACCAGCGTCGCGGTCGCGCCCGGCTCGCAGGCCACCCGGACACCCTCGCGCGGGTCGGAGTCGTCGGTCAGCGAGCGCAGCGTGATCGAGACGGAGTCGGCGGGGCCGCGGCCGCCGCCGGACTGGGGGATCGGGCGCATGCCCGGCGGCACCTGCGCCGGCCCGAGGCCGGGCCCCGAGGGCGGCCGCACGGCGGGTGTCGCGACCGTCGGATCCCAGCGCAGGTACTCGCCGCAGTACTGGCAGAAGTCCGAGTCCTCCGGGTTCTCCCGGTGGCAGGCGGGGCAGACTCTCACGTGTCCTCGGCGGGCGGCGGCTCGGACTCGACCGTCGGCTTCGGCTCCGGCGCCTGCTTGGGCTTCGGCGGCGACTTCACGCGCAGACGATATCGCGCGTTCACCGGCTTCAAGCGGTCCACGGCCCGCGCCACGGCCGCCTGCCGCTCGACCGGGATCGGCGTGTCGCAGTAGACGACGAACTCGCGCGGCCCGGCCTCGGGCTCCTTGGCGGGGTCGGTCGAGAACGTGACGCCGCCGCCGTCCTCGACCCGCAGCGGCAGGCTCGGAAACGCCGTCTTGAGGCCGAGCTGGATCCCCGGCAGCGTCCCCCGCGACTGGGCGATGGCCGAGGCGAACCGGACCTCGTCGCGGCGGTCGGCCAGCGACCGCCGCTCGTCCTCGGCCAGGCCCAGCCAGCCGGCCATCAGCGCCAGCATCGGGGCGGGAGCGGTGTCGGCGGACAGCTGGGCCGGCAGGCAGTCGAGCGTCGCCACGACCGGGTCGAGCACCCGCTCGAGGCTGCCGATCAGCCGCGAGGTGAAGCCCTCGACGCCCGGCTCGGCGCCGGGCGGGTCGGTGTAGATCGACGGCAGGTGCTCGCGCAGGTAGCGGCGGGCGGACGCCGCCCGGGGCGGCTCGGCGTCGGCGAGCTCGCGCGCCGGGCGCTGCATCACCACGGTCGCCAGCGGTTGCGTGCGCCGGTCGTCGGTCGCCACGTCACATCTCCCGGTGGGCGGCCTTGACGATGTGCGTGCCCGACGCGACCAGCGCGTGCGCCTCGATCTCGAGGTGGGAGCCGAGCGGCTTGGGGTCCTGCTTGCCGGTGACGAGGTCGGTCTCGTAGACGCGCAGGATCTTCACGAACTCGACGCCCGGCACCTGGTGGACGACGCCGAAGAGCTCGCCCTGGTTCAGCGAGCGGCCGAACTCCCAGCCCGTCCCCGGCCCGTGCGGGTTTCCGCCGACGAGCGGGTTCAGGTAGGTGTAGAGCATCCGCTCGATCTCGACCTCGACCCGTCCGGGGTCGGCGCCGAGCGCAGCCTGGACGTCGCACACCACGCTCACGCCGCGCAGCTGCACGGGCGCCAGGTGGACGCGGCTGCCCACCATCCGGCGCGGATCGAGGTAGGCCGCCACCTGGGCGAGCAGGTCGTCGCTCGGCGTCAGCTCCTCGAGCGTGAGCTTGCGGTAGGCGTCCTCGATCATCGGCAGCAGGCGCACGCGCACGAGCGCGTCGTCGGGGTCGGGCGGGATGCAGTAGACGCGCGCCACCTGGCGCGATGCCTCCCGGCAGAGCGCCTCGAAGTCCTCGGCGGTGACCGCCCGGTAGCGCGTGCGCAGCTCGAGCGGCGCCCGCCGCCGGGCGTCGTCCAGCGTCTCGCCGTCGACGCCGCCGGTGGCGGCGAGGGGGTTCGTCACCGAGGCGACGCCCGGGATCGACGACTTGAGCACGTTCAGCGTGCCGGCGGCCAGGTTGCCGCGGCGGCCGCCGCCGCTGCGATAGCCGGACATGCGCAGCAGCGACCCCTTTGCCGGCACGGCGCCGAACTGGCGCCAGCTGCCGTCCCCGGCGTAGACGGCGGTGCCCAGCTGCACCTCGCCCGAGGCGGCGTCGAGCACGAAGTGGCGGTCGTCGGCGGAGCTCTCGGCGAAGCTCTCGACGAGCTCCCACCGCTCCCAGTCGTCGCCTCGCGGCGGCAGCACCTCGAGCGCCTCGTCGTTCGCGAGCGACAGCACGGGGGCGTGCCGGAGCCGGAAGCTCTGGCCGGGCGTGCCGTCGCTCTCGCCGAGCAGCTCGGCGCGGCGGCGGTTGGCGTGCATCGCCGGGATGCGCGCGCCGATCGCGCCCGCCGTGATCGAGTAGATCTCGGGCGGGAGCGTGTACGAGGCGGCCACCTCGGTGCGCGTGAACGGGTCGACCCGGCAGCGGATCCAGTGCAGCTTGCGCTCGCCCACGGTGGCCTGGCCGGTCTCGGCCGGCAGCTCGAGCTCGACCATGCCGCTGCCGTAGTTGAAGCCGCCGGTGTGGTCGGCGAGCACGGTCGCCTCGCGCCAGCCCAGCGCCCCCTCGCCGGTCGAGTACTCCCACCGCAGCGGCGGATCCTCGGGGTCGACGCCGGCGCCGCGGGCCTGCGAGCACTCGACCGAGACGCCGACGACGAGCCGCGAGAGCGACGTGTCGAAGCCGAGGTACAGCGCGTCGCCCGGCACCGGCGGGGCGGCGAACGGCGCCTGGTCGCCGCCGCGCGGGCGGGCGACGCCGGAGCCGACCGGGATCTCCCGGGCGGCGCCGTCGTGCTCGAGCATGTACGCCTTGGGGCGCAGTGCGGGGATCGTGAAGTCGGCCGAGGTCTGGAACACGATCGACTCCTCGCGGGGCGTGCGCAGCGTCCCCACCTCGGTGTCCCAGGCGCCCACGGGCACCGGCTCGGCGGCCGGCGCGGCCAATCGGAAGCGCAGGTCGGTGGCGGCCGGCGCGGGCGGCGCGAGCGTGATCCCGAGCAGCTCGAGCAGTGCGACGTGCACCTTGTCCGGCACGCGGTTCAACCGGTAGACCAGCATGTCGGTCATCCAGGCGAAGAGCTCGATCAGGGTGATGCCCGGGTCGGAGACGTTGTGCTCGGTCCACTCGGGGCAGGCGCGGGCGACGCGGGTGCGGGCCTCGTTGACGAGATCCTGGAAGCGACGGTCGTCCAGGTCGACCTGGGGCAGGCTCACGACTCCTCCTCGGACGGGACGAGATAGAACGGGTAGACGAGGTTGCGCACGTCGTTCGTCGAGCGGATGCGGTAGGTGATGTCGATCAGGAGCCGGCCCTCGTCGCGCTCGGAGAGGTCGAAGTCGACCTCGAGCACCTGCGCCCGCGGCTCCCACCGGTCGAGCGCCACCCGCACGTCGTGGTCGATCCGGCCGAGCGTGTTCCCGTCGATGCCGGAGAAGACGTGGTCGTGGATCGCGCAGCCGAACTGGGGCCGCATCGGCCGCTCACCGGGCATCGTGCCGAGGATCACGGCGATCGCCTCGCGGATGTCGTCGTCGTGGCGCACGAGCGCCAGCGAGCCCTGCCGGTCGACCCGCAGGGGGAAGGCCACGCCGGATCCGATGAAGTCGCCGGGCGTGCTCATCCGAGTGAGATGGACGCGCCGCTGACCTGGACGGCGCCGTTTGCCTGGACGGTGATGCTGGCCCCCTTGATGGTGAGATCGCCCGTCGCCTCGATCGTGAGCGACGAGTTCGCCTTGACGGTCACGTTCTGGCCCTCGTACGAGGCGTCGCCGGACGACTTCTGCTCGAGCTTGCCGCCGGCGGAGATCTCGAGGTCGGCGTCGGTCTCGAGCGTGATGTCGCCGCCGGCGTGGACGGTCGCCCTGTTGTCGGATCGCAGCGCGAACGACCCGTCGGTCTGGACGAGGTCGGAGCCGGGCGTGTCGTTGCCGTTCCAGAGCGCGCCCAGCACGTAGGGCCGGCGGACGTCGCCGTGCTCGAATGCGACCAGCACCTCGTCGCCGGCGACCGGCATCATCAGCAGGCCGCGCTCGCTCCCGGCGGACGGCGCCGCGATCCGCGCCCACCAGCCCTCGATGTCGTCGCCGAGCGCGGGGTAGCGCACCCGCACCCGGCCCATGTTGTCGGGGTCGGAGTTCTGGGTGACGATGCCGACCACGACCGAGCCGCCCCAGCGCTCGACCGGCGCCGGGTTCAGCAGGTCGACCAGGCTGCGGGGCGAGCGGCCGGTGACGGCGAAGCGGGTCTCGTAGCCCTGGCCGACGCGGTAGACGTGGCTGGTCGCGCTCAGCGTGTAGACGCCGCCGTAGAGCTGGCCGACTCCGTCGATCTGCACCTTCACGCCGGCCGTCAGCGCGGGGTTGCCGCGGCAGGTGCCCTCGGCCTCGACGTAGGCGTTCGCGAGGCGCGAGGCCATGCTGGTGGCGAGCGCGTCGGCCTCGTCCGAGGAGAGCACCGGCCGGTCGGCCATCGTCATCGACCCGCCGCCGAGCGCGGAGCCGACGTCGCCGCGGTCGATCCCGATCGACGCGTCCGGCGTGCCCGTCGCCTGACGCGACTCGATGACGTCCTTCGACGAGGGGTCCCACGAGCGCACGACGACCTCCTCGACCTGCTGGACGCCGGTCACGCGCGGCCGGAAGGTCTGAAGGGCGTCGCCCCAGCGCAGCGACGGCGGCTCGCTGCCGTCGTCGCCGCCGGCCTTCTGGAAGCTGAGCGCGCCGTCGGCCACCTTGACCTCGAAGTCGATCCGCCGGGCCAGCCGCCACAGGAACTCCCAGTCGGTCTCGTTGTTCTGCTGGACGAAGTCGTGGACGTCGCCCGCGCTCGAGATCGTCCCGGTCTCGAGTCCGGCCCGGTCGGCCACCTTGGCGGCGATGTCGTCCGAGCTCATGTTCTGGTACGTCTCGGTGACGCGGCTGCGGTTGAGCGTGTGCGACTCGTCGTAGCCGCGTGCGGCGAGCACCGCGCCCTGGCGGCCGAACTCCGGCTCGACCGCGGTGATCTGGCCGCTGACGACGGGTTGGAGCGAGTCGCCGCCGGCCGCGGCCAGGCTGATCTCGACCTTGGCGCCGACGGTGAGCGGGCTCGAGTCGATGTGCGCGAGCTGGGGATCGGAGATGCGCACGAGGAACGCGGCCGGCAGCATGTAGCGCTGGTCGGCCCGCACCTCGAGCAGGTTGGCGGCGAGGGCGCTGTCGAGCGGGTCGCCGTCGATCGTCACCTCGACGCCGGAGATCAGCGGCAGCGGGCTCATCCGTTGGCCCTCGGGATCGCGAGCGTGCTGCCGCGGCGCAGGGCGAGCGGGTCGTCGATGCCGTTCGCCTCGGCGATGCCTCGCCACCGGGTCGGGTCGCCGTACATCGCGTAGGCGATCGACTGGAGGCTGTCGCCGTCGCGCACGACGTGCATGCGCAGGCCGGCGATGCCGGCGGTGGTCGGGTTCTGGCGCGGCCCGCCGCCCGCGCCGACGACCTTCTCGACCTGGGTGAGCGCGATGTCGGCGACCGCCCGGAGCGGCGTGCCGTCGACGTCGAAGAGCGTGTAGCGCACCCGCAGGCTGGTGGCGACGGCCGTGAAGCTCGACACCTGGCCCCACGAGAACGTGACCGTCGGCGGCCGGGCCGTCTTCTTGCCCGACTCGACCTCGGGCTGCACCTCGAGCATCGAGAAGAGCTGGTCGGTCACGTCGGCGACGTCGTCGTTGTCGGTGTCGGCCGCGTCGAAGAGCAGCGTCAGCGTGAGCTCGCGGGGGTCGCCGCCGATGAACTCGCGCTGGGGGAACTCCTCCGAGAGCTGGCTGCCGGTGCTCCAGCGGTTGGTCTTCCTCACCGTGTAGTCGGTGGGGTTGAACCAGCACGTCAGCGGGTCCTGCCCCTCGATCAGGAGCTGGGCCTGCTGGAAGCCGGTCGTGGAGTCGGTCGCCGCCATCAGTCCTGCACCACGAATCCGCGGTGGGCGATCTCGAGCGTCTCGGTCGCCGCGGTGTGCGAGCGGGCGTTCAGCACCGGCCCCTCCCAGCGCACCGGGAACGCGCCCTCGAAGCCCCACCGCCGCACCGGCTTCCCGTCCGGGCCGAGCAGCGAGACCGAGATGTTGCCGCGCTCGCCGGCCTTCTTCGTCTGCAGGAACCAGTCCATCAGGCCGCTCTCGTGCGTGATCCCGCGGCTGAGGACGAGGTTCGGGTAGCGCATGCGGCCGCGCAGCTTGTGCACGAACGCGTTCTGGCCGCCCTCGGCGTACTCCTCGATCTCGTACTCGGCGGAGAGGCCGTGGCAGTGGGCGAAGCGGCCGATCGTGCAGTCGTCGGCCTTGACGAGGAAGCGCAGCGCGCCGACCGGGTCGGGCGTCTTCGAGCCCTTCTTGGTCGAGCGGTCCGAGCCGTTGATCGGCCCCGAGGCGCCGCCCATCAGCTGCTGCGCGTCGCGCTCCGCCTTCTGCGCCGTGCGCTCGGCCTGCTGCGCGTCCTGGTTGGCGTCGTCGACGGCCTGGTCGGCCTGCTGCTCGGCATCCTGGATCTGCTGCTGGAAGCTCACGGCCAGTCCCCGAGCAGGTTGCCCATGCGCTCGCGCTCGGCCAGCAGGTCGCGGCGCAGGCGCTCGACGACGTTCTCGTACATGTGGTCGGCGGCGATGTCCTCCGGCGTTCTGGCAGCGCGCTCGACGGCCGATGCGGCCCGGCTCGCGACCGTCGAGGGCAGCGAGGAATGCGGCGTGTGCGGCATGTGGCCGTCGGCGTGTGCGAGCGCGTGGCGGGCCTCGGCCTCGAGCTTGTGGGCTGCGGTTGCCGCCTGCTTCTCGAACTGGACGACTGCCCGGCCGGCGCGGGAGATCTCGAGCGGCACCTCGGCCGCCGCCGCCAGCGCCGCCGCCTTCGCAGCGGCGACGTCCGGGACCGACGGCACGTGCCCGGGCAGCTTGTGCGCCTCCCGCTCGGCCGCCCGCTCTGCGCCTTTCAGCGCGGACTCGGCCCGGCGCACGACCGGCCGGTCGAGCACGTGCTTCTCGACCTGCTCTCCGAGGTGGCGCAGCTCCTTCGCCGGGTCCTTCAGCGCCCCCTCGAGCCGGTGCTCGGCCTGCAGCGCCTGGTGCTCGAGCCGCTCGACGTCCTTGACGCCGCGCGTGGCCGAGCGGACGAGGCCCTCCGCCGCCTTGACGATCGGCTGCCGCTCGACCGCCCGGATCGCCGTGCGGATCATGCGCCGCTCGGCGCCCTCGGCCTGGCGCAACAGCTGGCCGGGCAGCCGCCGGATGCTCTGCACCTCGTGGAGCACGCCGCGCTCGATGCTGCGGCCCTCGCGCTCGAGGTGGTGCGCCTCGCCGAAGGCGCGCCGTTCGAGACCCCGCCCCTCGCGCTCCAGCTTGTGCACCTCGCCGAAGGCCCGGCGTTCGAGCCCGCGGCCCTCGCGCTTCAGATGGTCCCACTCGTGCAGCGCCTTGTCGCGCCACTCGCCCGCGTCCTTCTTCAGCTTCCCCCACTCCTCGCGGGCGGCGTCGGCGACGCGGTGGCCGAAGGCCTCGACCGCCTTCACCTCCTCGTAGTGCTGGACGAGGCGGGCCGCGCCGATGCCGACCCGGGCCGTGCGGTAGGCGGCGGCGCCCTTGCCGCCGCCCTCGGCCGCCTCGCGCGCGCCCTCGTGGACGTGGCGCACGATCACCTGCGAGCGGCGCGGCGGGCCGGGCTGGTGCACGACCCGGATGACCGGCCGCGTCCCGCCCGGCTCGACGTGGGCGCGCTCGGCGACGACGTTTCGGCGCACGGCCTCGTCGTGGGCCGGGTCGGGCGCCTGCGGCGGCTCCGGCGCGGGCGACGGCGGAGGCGACGGCGGAGGCGGCGGGGTGCGCGAGAGCCGAAACCGCGGGCCCACCTCCTCGACGGCGCTTCGCAGCTCGGCTCCGGGCGGGATCTGCGGGCGCGGCTGGAAGCTGGGCTCGTCGGGGCCGTCGAGGAACGACGGCCGCTCGTAGTCGGCGGCCGCGCCGCCGGCGAACGGCGTGCCCTCGACGACGCCGTCGCCGAACATCCAGCGGGCGGCGAAGTCGGAGAGGCCGGCGGCCGCGACGACGGGAGCTGCGGCCGCAGCCGGTTTCACGAGCGGGCGCGGCGCCAGCCGGCGGGACGACTCGAGCCGCTTCGGCCGCCGCCGCTCGGCGACGTTCTCGGCCAGGCGGCGGTCGGACGCCCGGCGCAGGCGGCGGCGCCGGCGCAGCCGATCTGTAAGCCAGCCTCCGGCGCGGCGCGTGGCGGCAGCGGGCGACATCGCTCAGCCGCCCTCCCCGCGCGCCCAGGCGAACGACTGCGCCAGGTCCAGGAACCGGCGCCGGTCGCGGTGCTCGAGGTCGAGGATCGTGTCGAGCTGCCAGTGGAAGTGGCCTGCGAGTTCGGCCGTCTCCTCGATCAGCGTGTCAGGAGACGGCCGCATCATTCCCCCGATGCGACGTCCTCGATCTGGCTCAGATCCACCTCGAACGCGATCCCGCACGACGGGCAGTCGACCTGGCCCACCGCCTCGCTGTCCGAGTTGATGCGCTCGTACAGCCGCTGCAGGTGGTCGAAGTCGGCCGCGTACAGGCCCTCGACGAGCTGGGGCGTGATGGTCGTCTGGTCGCCGATGCGGAGGATGACGCGCGCGAGCAGGAGCACCGTCAGGTACGCCTCGTTCTCGCGCACGGCCGGGTCGCGCAGCGGCTCCAGCTCGTCCCGCGCGGTGGCGAGGCGCATGACGCCCTCGCGGTGCACCGCGCCCGACGCGTCGACGTAGCCGCGCGGCAGCGCGAACGCGTACTGGGTGCGCAGCGTGGGTACGGTGACGGCCATCTACATGCGCTCCAGGCCCTCGTGGCAGATGTGGACCTCCTCGAGCGCGACCTCGTTGCCCGACGCGTTCAGGGCGCTGCCGGTGTACTTGACCGGCCAGCCCTGGTCGAACTTCCAGGTGGCGATGGTCTTGCCGGTGTAGTCGATCAGGGCGATGTTGCCGTCGACGCGGGCGTTGTCGGGCCCTTCCTGGATCACGGTCTGGCGCCACTTCCACACGTCGAGGCTCTCGTCGACGCCGCGCTTCAGCACGATGTGCGACCAGACCGTCGCCCCGGGGACGCGGCGGATGGTGGGCCGCCCGTTCTCGTCGACGGAGTGCTGCTCGATCACCGTCGTCTCGGAGTCGAGGCCGGTGCACTCCCGGAACATGCCCACGCCCTCGTGGCCGCCCAGGTCGAGGCGGAAGTGGGACGCGGGTCGTGGCTGCTTGGATGGCATGTGAGTCTTCCCTCCTGGTTACGAGATCTCCGCCGCACCGGCCGTGTACTGGCTGATCCGGAAGATGACGAACTCCGCGGGCTTGACCGGCGAGATGCCGATCTCCATGACCACCTGGCCGGCGTCGATCACGTCCGCCGGGTTGGTCTCCTCGTCGCACTTGACGTAGAAGGCCTCGTCGGGCGTCGCGCCGAACAGCGCGCCCTCGCGCCACGTCCGGGTGAGGAAGCTCGACACGGCGATGCGCAGGCGGATCCAGAGGCGCTCGTCGTTGGGCTCGAACACGGCCCACTGCGTGCCCTCCATGATCGACTCGGAGATGTAGTTGAAGAGCCGGCGCACGTTCAGGTAGCGCCACTCCGGATCGCTCGA
>DASUHM010000092.1 GCA_036273515.1 Gaiellales bacterium | reverse complement strand
GAGGGCGCGATCGTCGGCAACGGCGCATCCCGCCGAAGCAGAAGGTCGGTCACAGAGAACGGCGCGACCGAGAAACCAGGGAAGACCACGAACATGTGACGCTCGGCTGCCGTCGACCGTCTGAGCTTCTCAAGGTTGTGTGCCTGGCTTGGGTTGTGCAGAAACTCGCCAATCCACTGAGCGAGCTCGTCGCCAGTGTCCCCCGCGTAGCCGCTCATCATCTCCGGCGGTTGTCGGATCGTGAAATAAACGCTACCCGGGAATTGAGTGGCGCTCTGTGAGGCGTAGATGACTCCGAGGCCCGGGAGGGCGTGAGTCACCCGTTCCGGCAATCGCGGGCCAACCGGCGTCGGCCCCTCCAACTCCGCCTCCCGTAGCAATCCCGGAAGCTCCGAGAACAGTCGGCGGGCTCGAGCGCTCGGCCTCAGCTCGATGATCCAGCCGCCTGCGAGTTCGCGGCGAATCCAACGCCCCTCCGAGTTCACCAGCCGCCACAACTCCTGGCAGTCCTCATCCATCGCCATGGTGACCTCGACGGCACCAACGCCCCGCAGGATCTCGAGATCAAACATGCCGGAGCTCGAACCGTCGTCATGCTGCCGAACCTCGACGTCGCCAAGCGCAGCCGCGATACACGCGGCGGCGAACTTCTCATCGGCTCGCAACTCCATCCTCCGCAAACACTCCCCACGACGCTGCCTGCGCCAAAGTAACATTCCGCCTCGTCGCGCCTGCTCCACGGGGCCGCCCCAAAGTTTTGGGCCGTGGAGCAGGCCAGCTAGGGAAACCGCCCATTCGGCGCCCCCGCCCGGGCGGACAGTCAGGTAGTCGACGCGCCGGCCGCGGGGTCGATACCACGAAGCACCGAACCTAGAATCTCCGCTCGTGAAACTGCTCGCCCTAGCTGCGCTCATCCTCGCCGTCGCCGCTGCCTGCGGCTCGACCAGCGGCGAGAAGGTGCCGAAGCGCGCCACGTAGCGTAAAGACGTTCACCACAGGGGCGGCAGAGTACGAGGCTAGCCGCATTGACCTTGCGGCCAAGACACGCAGCGGCATCGCAACACAGGTGAAGGCGATGCGCGTCCCATTCGGTGATCTTGACCCCGCCGCGATCACGCCGCCCATGATCGCCGAATGGGTCGCGGTGCAGACGATGAAGCCGTCGAGCCTCAAGAAGTACATGCAGACGCTGCGCGCAGTTCTCGACTATGCGGGGGTGGACTCGAACCCGGCTCGTGACAAGCGGGTGAGGTTGCCGCGCGAAGACCATGTCGAGCTCGAGCCGCCGTCTCAGGGCGAGGTCGTGAGGATCGTGAGTCACGCCCCCAGTCGGTGGCGCCTGTCGCTCCGGACGCTCGCGGAGACGGGTATGCGGGCTGGCGACCCTGCGCGCGCTGGAGTTCAGAGACGTCGACATTGCCGGGTCGCGGTTCCGTGTCCGGTTCGGCAAGAGCGCGGCCGCCCGACGCTGGGTCGCCGTATCGCCCAAACTCATGCAGACCGTCGTCGACGCGACACCGCCGGACGATCGGACACCGGAGCGGCGAGTGTTTCCCGGCGCGGCGCCGGACACGCTCCGTGTCGTCATGCGCCGCGCGTGTCAGGCGGCCGGCATCGCCATCTACTCGCCGCATGGTCTTCGCCACCACTACGCCAGCGTGCAGGTCGCCCGAGGCGTGCCGCTGCCGATGCTCGCCGCACATCTAGGACACGCCAAGAAGACGATGACGCTGGACACGTACTCGCAGGTGATCCTCCGAGACGGTTGATTGTGTCGGGGCGGTGTGCACTCCGTGTGCACAAGAGCCCACCAGACCCGCCGGAATCGGCTTGTCTAGCCAATGTTCCGCTTCCGCCAGGGGATCCCGCCCGCCGCGGCCTGATGGCTACGGTATCCGGGTGCACGAGACGGAGGCCGATCTCGCGACGCTGCAGCGCCTGCTCGACTCGAGCTTCGAGGCGGCCGGCGCCCACCTGCGCCGCATCATCACGCCGGAGCGGCGGATCGATGCGGCGGCGCTCGCGGCCCGGCTGACCGGCGTGCGCCTGCTCGCGCTGGCGACGGCGACCGCCGACGGGCGGCCGATCGTCGGTCCGGTCGACGGGATCTTCTACCGGGGCGCCTTCTGGTTCGGGTCGGCGCCGGACTCGGTGCGCTTCCGCCATATCCGGGCCCGGCCGGACGTGAGCGCGACGCACATGGAGGGCGAGCCGTTCGCCGTCACCGTGCACGGGCGCGCGCACATCCACGACCTGCGCAAGCCGGAGGCGGCCGGTTTCCGCGAGGCGCTGGTCGAGGTGTATGCGCCCCGCTACGGGGACGAGTGGATCGGCTGGGCGGAGAAGCACCCGTACGCCCGCATCGACGCCCGCCGCATGTACACGTTCGTCTACTAACGCCTCCTTCGGCGCCGGCGCAGCGTAGGCCGCGCACCAAAAGGGGTCTGACCCCGCGTGGTGCGTTCGGGCATATCCTCCTCCACGAGAATGCGCGCCCTGGTCAAGAGCCGCGCCGAGCCGGGTCTGTGGCTGGAGGACGTCCCGGAGCCGGAGCACGGCATCAACGACGTCCTGATCCGCGTCCGCCGAACGGGGATCTGCGGCACGGACGTCCACATCGAGCGGTGGGACGCGTGGGCGCAGCGCACCATCCCGGTGCCGCTCGTGATCGGCCACGAGTTCGTCGGCGAGGTGGTCGCCGTCGGCTCGAACGTGAGCGACTTCCACCCCGGCGAAATCGTCAGCGGCGAGGGCCACGTCGTCTGCGGCCGCTGCCGCAACTGCATGGCCGGGCGGCGCCACCTGTGCGCCCACTCGCAAGGCGTCGGTGTGACCCGGCCGGGGGCGTTCGCCGAGCTGATCGCCCTGCCGATGACGAACATCTGGCACCACTGGCCGGGCATCGACGAGGACGTCGCGGCGATCTTCGACCCGTTCGGAAACGCCGTCCACACCGCCCTCGCGTTCCCCGTGCTGGGCGAGGACGTGCTGATCACCGGGGCCGGGCCGATCGGCTGCATGGCCGCGGCGGTCGTGCGCCACGCCGGCGCCCGCCACGTCGTCGTCAGCGACCCCAACCCGTACCGCCGCGAGCTGGCCGCCGGGATGGGCGCGAGCCTCACGGTCGACCCCCGCGAGCGCGCGCTCGACGACGTACAGCGCGAGCTCGGGATGACCGAGGGCTTCGACGTCGGGCTCGAGATGTCCGGCAACGGCGAGGCCCTGCACCAGCTGATCGCGAACATGTCCCACGGCGGCCGCATCGCCCTGCTCGGCATCCCCACCGAGGAGATCGCGATCGACTGGACGCAGGTGGTCTTCAACATGCTCACCCTGCGGGGGATCTACGGCCGCGAGATGTACGAGACCTGGTACCAGATGACCGTGATGCTGCAGTCGGGGCTCGACATCTCCCCGGTGATCACGCACCGCCTGCCGTACCCCGAGTTTGCCGAGGGCTTCGCCATCGCCGGCTCGGGCCGCTCCGGCAAGGTCGTGCTCGACTGGACGGAGAGCTGACATGGACACCGACCTTCGCGACGACCTGCGCGGGCGCCTCGACGAGATCCGCGAGGCCGGCCTCTACAAGTCCGAGCACCTGATCAGCTCGCCCCAGTCGGCCCGCGTGCGGGTCGTCGATCGCGGCCAGGTGCTGAACCTCTGCGCCAACAACTACCTCGGCCTGGCCGACCACCCGGCCATCGTCTCGGCCGCCCACGAGGCGCTCGAGCGGTGGGGCTACGGCATGGCGTCCGTGCGCTTCATCTGCGGCACCCAGGAGGCCCACCGCGAGCTCGAGGAACGGCTCGCCGCATTCCTCGGCAGCGAGGACGCGATCCTGTTCGGCTCGTGCTTCGACGCGAACGGCGGCCTCTTCGAGGCGCTGCTCGGCGCCGAGGACGCGGTCATCTCCGACGCGCTCAACCACGCCTCGATCATCGACGGGATCCGCCTGTGCAAGGCGCGCCGGCTGCGGTTCGCAAACGGCGACATGGACGAGCTCGAGGCCCGGCTCGAGGAGGCCGCCGACGCCCGCCACCGCCTGATCGCGACCGACGGCGTCTTCTCGATGGACGGCTACTACGCCCGCCTGCCCGAGATCTGCGACCTGGCCGAGCGGCACAACGCGATCGTGATGGTGGACGACTCGCACGCGGTCGGCTTCGTCGGCGAGGGCGGGCGCGGCACGCACGAGCTGCACGGCGTGATGGGGCGCGTCGACATCATCACGGGCACGCTGGGGAAGGCGATGGGCGGCGCCAGCGGCGGCTACGTCGCCGCCCGCTCCGAGGTCGTCGACCTCCTGCGCCAGCGGGCCCGCCCCTACCTGTTCTCGAACAGCCTGGCGCCGCCGATCACCGCGGCCAGCCTGCGGGCGCTCGACCTCATCGAGGGCTCCTCCGAGCTGCGCGCGCGGCTGGCGCAGAACACCGAGCACTTCCGGGCCCGGATGGGCGAGCTCGGCTTCGAGATCCTGCCCGGCAGCCACCCCATCGTGCCGGTCATGGTGGGCGACGCCGTCAAGGCGGCCCGCCTGGCCGAGGGCCTGATCAGCCGCGGCGTCTACGCCGTCAGCTTCTCGTTCCCGGTCGTCCCCCGCGACACCGCCCGGATCCGGACGCAGATGTCGGCGGCCCACTCACGCGAGGATCTCGACTTCGCGATCGAGCAGTTCGTGGCCGCCCGCGCCGAGCTCGGGTAGCGGCGGCCGTCAGAGGAGCAGGGGACTGCCCCCGGTGCACCCGGGGACAGTCCCCACGCCCCGATCTACGGCTCCCTGAACTGGGCGTGATGCGTCTGCGCCACGCCGGCGATCTTGGTGAACTCGCCGCCCACCGTCAGGGACTTGTCGCCGGCAGCGAGAGCCTCGACGCCGAGCGTCGTGTTCACGGCCGGGTGCCAGCTCTGCAGCGCCCCGGTGCCCTCGTCCAGCGCGACCAGCTTGTCGCGGGTCGCCTGCACGGTGCAGAAGTTGTTCCCGGGGATCAGCCCGCAGTAGCCCTGGAAGTGGCCCCCGAAGTAGACGATGCCGTCGAGCACGGCCATGTCGACCACGTTGCCGTTCGCACCGGCGACCCAGCTCAGCGAGCCGTCGGCGATGTTCCACTTGAGCAGCTCGCCGCCGTTCCCGGTGCCCGCGCCGAAGAGCGTGCTCCCGTCCTGCGTGAAGCGCAGGATCTGGAACGGCCGGAACGTCTGCAGGTCGGACGTGTGCCACGCCCACGCGGCCGTCTGGCCGTTGGTGTTGTTGACGGCGCCCACACCGATGAACGATGCGCCGTTCAGGTTGCGGAAGAACCCGCCCAGAATGACGCGCGTGCCGGTCGGGTCGACCGCGATCGCGTGCACCTCGCCGTCGACCACGGGCGCCCAGGAGGTGTCGAGTGCGCCGGTGGCGGCGTTCGCCTTCACGACGAACGGGTGGCTCGCGCCGCCCATCGTCGTGAACGCACCGCCGATGAACACGTTCGAGCCCGACACGGTGATGCCGTGCACGATCTTGTTCGGCGTCGGCGGCTTGAACCCGGTGACGATCGCACCGCTCGTGCCGTCGACCTCGACGATCCGCTTGTGGTTCGTCGCGGTGCCGACGGTCGTGAACCCGCCGCCGAGATAGACGTTCGATCCCGACGTCTCGATGGCGTAGACCGTGCCGCCGGTGACGTTCGGGTTCCAGGGCAGGAGCGCCCCGGTATCGAGGTTGATGGCTGCCGCACCGTTGCGGGTGACGGCGCCCGAGCCTGTCGAGCCGGCAGGGAGCATGGCGGTGAAGCTGCCACCGAGATACACAGTGTTGCCGCTGATCACCTCGACTCGAACCGTTCCATTCGCCTGCCACGTCTGGATCGGTTTCGAACCGACAACTGCGGCGTCAGCCACCGACGCCATTGCCAGCATGGCCATGCTCACACAGAGCAGGACCACGCCACGGGCACCCGTTCTCCTCACACCAGCCTCCTATAGGTCCAGAAACGCGCCGCTTACCGGGAGCATCCTACCCGCTGTTTGGAAACTGTCAATCTCTCGTGACGCCGAGGTTTGCACCTTCTCGCTCAAGCCGGACGGCGGAATCGCCGATGTGCAGGCGTTATGGCTTCCAGTGCTCCGGAACACATCGTGGGCGCCGTCACCTTCACGGCCGCGCTCGACTGGCGCGAGCCCGGGGCGGCCGATTTGCTCCGCGACTACGCCGGGCATTTCGGGGCCGGCGATGCGGCGACGCTCCTGATCCACGGGGGGGCCGCCGCCGACGTCGTGCCCGTCGCGGCCGAGCTCGGCGAGGGCTCGCCCGACATGGTGCTGGTCGAGGACGTCGAGACGGCGCAGCTCGAGCTGCGCGTCGACGCCGTGCTCGGGACGGCCGCGCTCGCGGACGTGCCGTGCCTCGACGCGGCCGGCCTGCGGACGCTCTTCGACCTGCGCGCGCCGGGCACCCGCCGCGCCCACCGCTTCACCTGCAATCTGTGCGGCACGAACGCCGTCGCCGAGACCCGTGGCTGGCCGCGCGACACGGCCAGCTGCCCGCGGTGCGGGTCGGCGGCCCGGTTCCGCGGCCTCGCCGACCTGATCGCGCGCGAGCTCTTCGGGAGCACGGAGCCGCTGTGCGCGCTGCCCGCCCGGCCCGACCTGACCGGGGTCGGCATGAGCGACCCGCTGCCGCTGGCCGCGCTGCTCGCCCGCCGGATGAGCTACGCGAACACCTTCTACCACTGCGAGCCGCGCCTCGACGTGTGCGCGCCCGGCGAGCACGCCGGCCGCTACGACCTGGTCGTCTGCAGCGAGGTGCTCGAGCATGTGCCGCCGCCGGTGCAGCCGGCCTTCACGGGCCTGCACGACCTGCTGCGGCCGGGCGGCCTGCTCGTCTTCAGCGTGCCCTACCGCGCCGACGGCGAGACGGTCGAGCACTACCCCGACCTGCACGACTACGAGATCGTCACCCGCGACGGCGAGCACGTGCTGCGCAACAGGACGCGGGACGGCCGGGTCTGCGAGCACCGCGACCTGGTCTTCCACGGCGGCCCCGGCGAGACGCTCGAGCTGCGCCTGTTCGCGCTGGCCGACCTGGTCGCCCACCTCGAGGCCGCCGGGTTCTGCGACGTGCGCGTCCGCCGCGAGCCGAACTTCGCCCACGGCGTCTGGTGGCCGGGCGCGGACGGCTGGCCCATCACCGCCCGCCGCCCGAGCCGTTAGCCGGTCGCGCCGTCGGGCACGGTCTGCGAGACGACCACCTCGGCCGGCCCTGCCTGCGCCGCCGCCCGGGCGCCGATGTGCACCGCCAGCCCCGCCGGCTTGCCGTCGACGAGCTCGCATTCGCCCGTGTGCAGGCCGGCGCGCGCGGGGCCGTCGAACGCGGCCAGGAACCCGTCCCCGGCGGTGTCGACCTCGCGACCCCGGAACCGGGCCAGCTCGCCACGGATGATGCGGTGGTGCTCGCGGACGAGGTCGCGCCAGCGCGAGTCGCCAAGCTCGGCGGCCTTCTCCATCGACGAGACCACGTCGTCGGCGCCCACGGATATCCGGGCGCCCAGGTGGCCCCGGCGATGCCGGCGTAGAGCACCAGCCCCCAGACGCGGTCCGGGTATGTCGCGGCGAAGAGGACGCTCATCGTCGCGCCCTCGGAAACGCGGACGAGCGCAGCCCGCCCCGACTTGACCGCGTCCATGACGGCGCGCACGTCGTCCATCCGCGTCTCGAGGTGGGCGCGCCGGCGACGGGGTCCAACATGCCCGTCCCGCGCTTGTCGAACGCGATCACGCGCGTGCTCGACGCCAGGGCACGACGACGAGGTCACGATCGCCCTCGCCGAGCACCTGGTAGGCGATCGAGACGTCCCCGCTGCGTGCGTAGCGCGTCTGCGGCATCGGCCGATCGCGCGCCAGTATCCCACGCCCCCGCCCGCCGATCCGGGCGGGGGCGTGGATCAGATCAGGTTGTCGCCGCCGACGCGATCTCCGTCTCCGGTGCCGGCGCGGCGTCGCCCTCGAACAGCGCGGCGACGCTCGAGTCGATCGCCTCGGTGACGATCTGGCCCGCGCCGAGCACCTTCAGGATCTGCTCGGCCTGCGGCACGACATCCTGCGAGATCTCGATCACCGAGGCCGACGAGCCGGGCTGCATGGATTTCCCCAGCGCCTCCAGCTGGCTGTTCTTGAACCCGGAGTCGCGGAGCTTGGCGGTCAGCCCGCCGATCGTGCCTCCGGCCAGGATGCCGATCGGGCCGCCGATGATGCCAATTGCGCCGCCGAGCAGCGCACCGCGGCCGGCGCCCCAATCCTTGGACTCGATGAACTTGACCTTGCCGTCGTCGCGCACGACGAGGACGGCGGTGTTCCCGACGCGGTCGGGGAACGCGCCGCCGACCGAGGCCGCACCGCGGGTGCCGCCGTCGACGGTCGTGAAGCTCGCTGCCAGGATCGTGCGGGTGGAGTCGGCCATGTCGCCTCCGTTTCGTTGGGAGCCCACCAGCCTACTCCGGCGGTTTGAAGACGGCATTAGGATCGGGGCCGGACGTGAAGATCGACGCCTTCGCACACATCTCGCCGGTCCGCTATCTCGAGCGGGTCGAGGAGATCCTGGCAAGCCCGGGTGCGAGCGCCGCGGTGCGCGAGCACGGCCCGTGGCTGCGCGAGGATCCCGTGCTCTACGACCTCGAGGCGCGCGAGCGGGCGCTGGCGCCCTTCGACGACTACCGCCAGGTGCTCGTCCTGGGCGCGCCGCCGATCGAGGAGCTGGGCGACCCGGCCGTCACGCGCCAATTGGCGCAGCTTGCGAACGACGAGATGGCGGGGCTCGTCCGCGACCACGACCGCTTCGTCGGCTTCGCCGCCGCCCTGCCGCTGAACGACGTCGACGCCGGTCTCGAGGAGCTGCGCCGGTCGGTGCGCGACCTGGGCGCGCTCGGCTTCCAGGTCTACTCGAACGTGAACGGCCGCCCGCTCGACGATCCCCGCTACCGGCCGCTCTTCGCCCTCGCCGAGGAGCTCGACGTCGCGATCTGGCTGCACCCGACCCGCAGCCCGGCCTGGCCGGACTACCCGGTCGAGACGGGGTCGCAGCACGGCATCTGGTGGTCGATCGGCTGGCCGTTCGAGACGGCGGCGGCCATGTGCCGGCTGGTCTACTCGGGAATCATGGAGGAGCACCGGGGCCTGCGCATCCTGACCCACCACGCGGGCGCGATGATCCCCTACTTCTCGGGCCGGTTCCGCAAGATCCAGACGGAGGACCAGCGGCCGGCGCTGGAGCGGCTGCCGCGCGAGCCGCTCGAGTACTTCCGCCGCTTCTACGCCGACACCGCCCTGTTCGGCGCGCCGCACGCGCTGCGCTGCACGCTCGACTTCTTCGGCCCCGGCAACGTGCTCTTCGGCACCGACATGCCGCTCGGTGGCCCTGACGTGGTGGGCGAGACGATCGCCGACGTCGACTCGCTCGCCCTCGCCGCCGCCGACCGCGGGCGCGTCTACTCGGGCAACGCGCGCGACGTGCTGCGCGTGTGAAGAACGGGTACCAGGCGCCGCAGATGCAGTGGCAGGACGCCGTCGTCTACCAGATCTATCCGCGCTCGTTCCAGGACTCCGACGGCGACGGCGTCGGCGACATCCCCGGGATCGTGCGCCGGCTGGACGAGCTGTCCGCCCTCGGCGTCCATGCGCTCTGGCTCTCGCCGATGTACCCCTCGCCGCTGGCCGACGGCGGCTACGACATCGCCGACTTCACCGGCGTCGACCCGCGCCTGGGTACGCTCGATCAGCTCGAGGAACTGATCGCCGAGGCGCACCGGCGGGGCATGAAGCTGCTGCTCGACCTCGTGCCCAACCACACCTCGATCGAGCACCCGTGGTTCCGCGCGCATCCGGACTGGTACGTCTGGGCCGACGAGCCCGCGAACAACTGGATGGCGGCGTTCGGCGGATCGGTCTGGACGCAAGACGCGCGCAGCGGCCGCTGGTACCTGCACTCGTTCTTCGCCGAGCAGCCCGACCTCGACTTCCGAAACCCGGCCGTGCCCGCGGCCATGCAGGTGGTCGTCCGCACCTGGCTTTCACGCGGCGTCGACGGCTTCCGGCTCGACGCGCTCGACTGCCTCGGCAAGCACCCCGACCTGCTGGACGACCCGCCCGCCACACGGCCGCCGCCGTTCCCCGCACCGCCCGATGCCGCGAAGCTCGAGCGGCGCCATTCCCGCAACTGGGCGCCCGCCGTCCGCAAGGCCCTGGCGCCGCTGCGCGAGGCGGCCGGCGACGCGTTCCTGGTGGGCGAGGTGTACCGGCCGACGGACGAGCTCGGCCCCTATCTCGAGTCGCTCAGCTGCGCGTTCGTCTTCGAGCTCCTGTTCGCGGAGTGGCGGGCCGAGGCGATCGGCTCGGTGCTGGAGCGGACGGCGCGGATCGACGGGACGGCCTGGATGCTCTCCAACCACGACTTCGGCCGGGTCGGCACGCGCATCGGCGAGAGGAACCTGCGCGCCGCGGCGGTGCTGCTGCACACGCTGCCCGGGCCGGTGTTCCTCTACCAGGGGGACGAGATCGGCCTGCTCGAAGGGCCGGGCGGCGATCCGCCGCACGACCGGTTCAACCGCGACCGGGCCCGCCACCCGATGCAGTGGGACGCGGGGCCGGCGGGCGGGTTCACGACCGGAACGCCGTGGCTCCCGTCCGTCGATCCGGAGGAGCGAAACGTCCGGGCCCAGCGCGCCGACCCCGAGTCGCTGTGGTCGCTGCACCACCGGCTGATCGCCCTGCGGCGGGGACTGCGGCTCCGCGGCGGCCTCGAGGTGGTGGCCGCCCAGCCCGACGGCCTGCTCGCCTACCGCCGCGGCGACGTCCTCGTCACGCTCAACCTGGGCGATGGGACATTGCCCCTGCCGGACGGCGAGCCGCTCCTGCGCACCCGCCACGAGCGCGTGCTCGGCCCCGGCGAAGCCGCGATCGTGCGCCCATCTGAGTAGGTTACGGCCATGCCGTGGGACACCGGCCTGCACCAGGTCGACGCAGAGACGGACTTCCAGCGGGCGCGGCGGCGGCAGGTGCTGGCCGCCCTGTCGGGCCGGCTGCGCCGCGAGCCGGACGACATCAACCTGATCCTCCCGTTCGACGAGGTCGTGCGGGCGCTGGGCCGAAAAGGCGAGCGCGCGCTCGGCCTGCAGACGATCACGCTCGCGAGCATCGTCGGGACGATCGACCGCACCCGTGACTTCGACCGCCGCTTCCGCCCGACCTCGAACCGGCTGCGGGAGCGGTGGCAGGGCATCGACATGGCGCTTCGGCGCGGGCGGGGCATGCCGCCGATCTCGGTCTACCGCGTCGGCGACCTGCACTTCGTCCGCGACGGCCACCACCGCGTCTCGGTCGCGCTCGCCCTGCACCACTCGGTGATCGAGGCCCACGTCACCGAGATCGAGACCGAGATCCCGGCCGACGGCATCTCCAGCCGCGGCGACCTCGTCGTCAAGGACTACCAACGCCTCTTCCGCCAGCGGGTGCCGCTGCCGGCCGACATGGCCGCGCGCATCCACCTGACCGACCCGTGGGACTACGCTCAGCTGTCCGAGGCCGTCGAGGCCTGGGCGTTCCGGCTCGTCCAGGACGAGCGCCAGTTCCTCGACCGGCGTGCCGCCGCCCGGCGCTGGTTCGAGGAGGAGTACCTGCCGGTCGTTTCCATGCTGCACGAGGCCGGCCTCGTCGGCGGCGGCACCGACGCCGAGGCCTACATCCGCGTCGCGTGCGACCGCTACCGGCTCATCCGCACCCATGAGTGGAGCGACGAGATCGTCGCCCGCCTGCGCCCGCGCCCCCGTCGCGGCAGGCGGGCCTGAGCATGGCAGAGCATGCCGTCGTCATCGCCGGCGGCGGACCCACCGGCCTGATGCTGGCGGGCGAGCTGGCGCTGGCGGGCGTCGACACCGTGATCGTCGAGCGGCGCGGCCGCCAGGAGCTCGAGGAGTCGCGGTCGCGCGGCATGCACGCCCGGACGCTCGAGGTGCTCGACCAGCGCGGTATCGCCGACCGGTTCATCGCCGCCGGGCAGCCGATGCAGATCAGCCGCTTCGCCGGCGTGCTCCTGGACATCAGCGAGTTTCCCACCCGGCACAACTACGGCCTCGCGCTGATGCAGAACGAGTTCGAGCAGATCCTGGCCGGCTGGGTGGTCGAGCTGGGGGTGCCGTTCCTGCGCGAGCGCGAGATCGCCGGGTTCGAGCAGGACGGCGACGGCGTCTCGGTGACGCTCGCCGAGGGCGAGCCGCTGCGCGCCGGCTACCTGGTCGGCTGCGACGGCGGTCGCAGCGTGATCCGCAAGGCCGCCGGCATCGAGTTCCCCGGCTGGGACCCGTCGGTCAGCTCGGTGATCGCCGAGGCCGAGATGACCCAGGAGCCGGGGTACGGCATGCGCCACGACGAGAACGGCACGCAGGCGATCGGCCCGCTCGGCGACGGCAAGCGGGTGGGCGTGGTCATCACCGAGAAGTACGCCGGCCAGAATCCCGATCCGACGCTGGCCGACCTGCGCCGCGCCCTCGTCGGCGTCTGGGGAACCGACTTCGGCGTGCACAGCCCGACGCGGCTCTCCCGGTTCACCGACATGACCCGGCAGGCGGCGGCATACCGCGAGGGGCGTGTGCTCCTGGCCGGAGACGCCGCACACATCCACTATCCGGTCGGCGGACAGGGCCTGAACCTCGGCGTCCAGGACGCGGTCAACCTGGGCTGGAAGCTCGCCCAGGTCGTCAAGGGCGTGTCGCCGGAGGCCCTGCTCGACACCTACCAGGCCGAGCGCCATCCGGTCGCCGCCGACGCGCTGCGAACGACCATGGCGCTGACCGCGCTGACGCGCGCGGACGCCCGTATCGAGGCGCTGCGCGACGTCGTGGCCGATCTGCTGAGCGCGGACGAGCCGCGGACGCGCCTCGCCGCCAAGACCGCCGCCCTGGACATCCGCTACGACCTCGGCGAGGGCCACCCGCTCCTCGGCCGGCGCATGCCCGACCTCGACGTCGTCACGGCGGACGGCCCGGTCCGCGTCTTCAGCCTGCTCCACGACGCCCGCCCGGTGCTCCTGAACCTGGGTGAGCCGGGCGCCGTCGACATCGCCCTCTCGGCCGATCGAGTGCGCCTCGTCGACGCCCGCCACGACGGCGTCTGGGAGCTTCCGGTGGTCGGCGCCGTCCCCGCCCCGGACGCCGTGCTCATCCGCCCGGACGGCCACGTCGCCTGGGTCGGCACCGACGGCCGGGCAAGCCTGACCGATGCCCTCACGACCTGGTTCGGACCGCCCGTGTAGCTAGTCGGTTTCGGTCTCGGGCGCGGGCTCCGGCTGCTCGGCGGCCTCGGCCTTCGCCGGCACCGCCTGCTGCACGGTCGTCTTGGCCTCGGAGCCGTTCGTCCTGGCCGCGTCGCCCAGCGTCAGGTTCTCGCCGCTCTCCGGATCGAACACCTGGATCTTGTCCAGGTCGACCCAGATCTCGAGCTCCTTGTCCTCGGCCGCCTCGCTGCCGGCGTCGAGCCGGGCGGTCACCTGCACGCCCTCCTCGGTCGCGCCCAGGTCGCCCGTGCCCGCGTCGGCCGCGAGCTCCTGCAGGTGCTCGGCCGAGGCCCGCTCGCTCTGGACGGTGAAGTAGGCGAACTTGTCCGAGCCGAGCGACTCGAGCAGGTCGATCGTGGCTTTCACGGTCGCGCCCTGTCCGCGCTTGTCCGGGCCGACCAGCGAGGCGTCCTCGAAGTGCTCGGGACGGATCCCGATGATGACGTCGCGCTCCTTGCCGTCGAGCCCGGCGGCCCGGCCGGCCGGGAGCTTCAGCTCGCCGAGCGGCGTCTCGAGCACGCCGCCCTTCGCCTTCGCCGGCAGGAAGTTCATCGCCGGTGAACCGATGAAGCCCGCCACGAACAGGTTGAGCGGGTGGTCGTACAGCACCTCGGGCCGGTCGACCTGCTGGATCTCGCCGCCGCGCATGACGGCGACGCGGTCGCCGAGCGTCATCGCCTCGACCTGGTCGTGGGTGACGTAGACGGTCGTCGTCCCCAGCCGCTTCTGCAGCCGCGAGACCTCCGTGCGCATCTGCACGCGCAGCTTCGCGTCGAGGTTGGAAAGCGGCTCGTCCATCAGGAACGCGTTCGGCGTGCGCACGATCACGCGGCCCATCGCCACCCGCTGGCGCTGGCCGCCCGAGAGCTGGGCGGGCTTGCGGTCGAGGTGCGCGGTCAGGTCGAGGATGTCGGCCGCCCACTCGACCCGCTCCTTGACCTTGGCCGGATCCTCCTTCGCCAGCTTCAGCGAGAAGGCCATGTTCCCGCGCACGGTCATGTGCGGGTACAGGGCGTAGTTCTGGAAGACCATGCCGATGTCGCGGTCGCGCGGCGTCTTGTCGTTCGCAACCTCGCCGCCGATGCGCAGCTGGCCGTCGGAGATGTCCTCGAGCCCCGCGATCATGTTCAGCGTCGTCGACTTGCCGCAGCCCGACGGGCCGACCAGGATCACGAACTCGCCGTCGGCGATCGTGAGGTTGACGTCGTTGACGGCCAGGGCGCCGTCCGGGAATCGCTTGGTGACGTGGTCGAGGACGATCTCTGCCATGTGACCCCTACCCTCCTTCGATTAGCCCTTCACCGCCCCGGCCGTGAGGCCGGCGACGATGCGGCGCTGGAACAGCAGCACGACGATGGCGACCGGGATCGTGATGACGACGGCGGCCGCCGCGATCGACCCGGTCGGCTGCTGGAACTGTGATGCGCCCGTGAAGAAGGCGATCGCCGCCGGCACCGTGCGTGCGTTGTTGGTGGACGTGAGCGAGATCGCGAACACGAAGTCGCTCCAGCAGTACAGGAACACCAGGATCGCGGTCGTGAAGACGCCCGGCGCGGCCAGCGGCACGATGACGCGCCGGAAGGCCTGGAGCGGCGTGGCGCCGTCGAGCGCCGCGGCCCGCTCGAGGTCCCACGGGATCTCGCGGAAGAACGCCGAGAGCGTGTAGATCGCGAGCGGCAGCGAGAAGGTCATGTACGGGATGATCAGCCCGGGCCAGGTGTCGAACAGGCCGATCTGGCGCCACAGGTTGAACATCGGGTTCACGAGGGCGATCGGCGGGAACATCGCGATCAGGAGCGCCGAGGCGATCAGGATCTGCTTCCCGCCGAACTCGAGCCGGGCAACCGCGTAGGCCGCCATGGCGCCGAACACCACGCCGAGCACCGTCGCGATGATCGCGATCCCGATCGAGTTCACGAGCGCGTGCGTGAAGAGCGGCTGGTCGAAGATGCCGCGATAGTTCTCGAACGTCCACTTCTTCGGGTAGAAGCTGCCGTCCGTGAGCGTGCTCGGATCCTTGAAGGAGAGCGAGACCAGCCACAGGACGGGCACCGCCGCGATCACGAGCACCACCACGTTGGCGATGCCCCAGCCGATCTTCTGTCGGGGCGTCGACCTCATCGCAGGTCCTGTCCGGGAGCGGCCGCGCCGAAGCCCTTGATGAAGGTGAACGCGATCAGCGCCACCGCGATGAAGATCAGCACCGACATGGCCGAGCCCACCCCCAGGTTGAGTGCCGTGAACAGCTGGTCGTAGTTCAGGATCGAGACGGAGCGGGTGTTCTGCGACCCCTGCGTCAGGATGTAGATGTTGTCGAAGATCCGGAACGCGTCGAGCGTGCGGAAGAGCAGCGCGACCAGGATGGCCGGCTTCATCACCGGCACGATCACGCGGATGAAGCGCTGCCAGCCGGTGGCGCCGTCGACCTTGGCCGCGCGCAGCAGCTCGTCGGGGACGAGCGAGAGCCCGGCCAGCAGCAGGAGCGCCATGAACGGCGTCGTCTTCCAGACCTCGGCCAGGATGATGATCGCGATCGCCGACCACTGGTGGGTCAGCGGCGCCGACGTCGGGCTGCCGAACCAGCTGATGAGATAGCCCGTGCCGGGTGTCCACGCGTACTGCCAGCTGAAGGCGGCGACGACGGTGACGATGCCGTACGGGATCAGCACCGCCGTGCGCACGAGCCCGCGGGTGAAGAGCGTGCGGTGCATGACGAACGCGACCGCGAAGCCGAGGATCAGCTCGATCGTGACCGAGACGACGGTGATCACCACCGTCACCCCGAACGCCTGCCACCAGAGGCCCGTCGAGGAGAGGATGGTCTGGTAGTTCGCCAGCCCGACCCACTTCTGGTCGGCCGGGAAGCGCAGGTCATACCGCTGGAACGACAGGTAGATCGCGTAGACGATCGGGTAGACCGCGACGAGCGCCATGATGATGACCGCGGGCGCGCACAGCATCCACGCCAGCTTGCGCTCGGCCCGCTGGCGCTCGGTCAGCATCCGCTTGCGCGGCCGCCCCATCGCGACGCGCGGCCCCGCCTCGGCCACGGCGCCCACGTTCGTCCGGAACGGCAGCCTCATGGCACCAGCCCCTTCGAGTTGATGGCGTCGCTGATGCGCGACCGCAGCGTGCCCAGGAGACCGGCGGACACGCCGGTCGGCGGCGTCAGCGTGTAGGAGATCTGGAGCGACACGCTCTGGTAGGCCGGCGTCTTGGGGCGCACGCTGGCGTTCTTCAGCGTGTCGAAGATCGCCTTCCACATCGGGTAGGCCTTCTGGAACGCCGGCTGGGAATAGATCTTCTCGAGCACGGGCGGCAGGCCGCCGAGCACCGCGTTTCGGATCTCGTTCTGCGGGTTTCGCAGGCACTGGATGGCGGCGAAGGCCTGGGCCTTGTGCTTCGAGAACTCACCGACGGCCAGGTTGATGCCGCCGATGGTCACGCGGGCCGGCACCCCGTCCTTCACCGTCGGGTAGGTCGTCCACTTCATGTTCTTGAAGATGTCCGGGACGTCGGCCTTGGCAGACGGGTAGACGTACGGGTAGTTCAGCTCGAACGCCGCCCTGCCGGCCTCGAACTGCAGCCGGTTCTGGTCCTCCATCTGGTTCCCGAGCGACGGATCCGCGCCGTTCGAGTGCGCCAGAGCGTGGATCGTGTCGAGCGCCAGGACGGCGGGCTGGCCGAGGACGACCCGCTTGCCGTCCGGGCTCACGATCTGGCCGCCGGCCGAGTTCACGAGCGTGTTGAACCACACCGTGTAGCCCTCGTACTGGGCACCCTGTATCTCGATGAGGTGGGGCTTGCCCTCCTTGGCCAGCTGGTCCGCCATCGAGATCATCTGCTTCCACGTCTTGGGCGGGTGCGGCACCAGATCCTTGCGGTACCAGAGCAGCTGCGTGTTCGTGTTGAACGGCGCCGAGTAGAGCTTGCCGTTCCAGGTGGCCGTGTTGACCATGGTCTTCAGCGTGCCCTTCTCGATCTTCTGCCTCAGGTCTTGCGGCCAGGGCTGGATCCAGCCCGCCTCGGCGAACTCCGGCGTCCAGGTGACGTCGAGGCCGAGGATGTCGAGCGACGAATCGTCGGCCGCCAGGCGGCGCACCATCTGCTGGCGCTGGCCGTCGGCGGCGTTCGGGAGCGTCTGGATCTTGATCGTGTAGGCGCCGCCGGAGTGCGCGGAGCACTGCGCTGCGCTCTTCACGAACGCGCCGGAGAACTCGGGGAAGATGTACCAGTTGAGGGTGACGGGGCCCTTGGTGCTCCCGCTGCTCTGGCCGCACGCGACGGCCGTCGCCAGGATGCCCATGACCCCCACCACCACGCCCAAGACTCGACGCGCGTTCACGGTAGCCGCATCGTTCCCAGGCCTGTGACCGGCGAAACATCGCCCCACGAACTGGGGTCAGACCCCGTACGGAAGCGTCACAGAAGT
Source organism: Gaiellales bacterium (assembly GCA_036273515.1). Taxonomy (GTDB): domain Bacteria; phylum Actinomycetota; class Thermoleophilia; order Gaiellales; family JAICJC01; genus JAICJC01. The sequence goes on along the minus strand of DASUHM010000092.1, from coordinate 730 downwards.
GCCACGCCCGCCGTTCGGGGTCTGACCCCGTTGCTTGTCAGGCGGGATCGGAGAGCGTCGCCATCCGCATCTGGTTGCCGGACGGGTCGCGGAAGCCGGCGTCGATGCCGTACGGCTGCTCGGTCGGCTCCTGCGTGAACTCGACGCCGCGGTCCTTCAGCTCTTCGTAGCTTCCCTGTGCGTCGTCCGTCGCGAAGAAGAGACCTCCCGAGGCGCCCTTCGCCAGCAGCTCCTGGATCTGCTTTCGGGTTTCCTGTTCGAAGACCGGCGGGCCGGGGATCGCCATCAACGTGATCGAGACGTCCTGTCCCGGGATGCCCACGCTGAGCCAGCGGAAGTTGCCCATCTCCGGAACCGTGATGTCCTCGCGAAGCTCCATGCCGAGCTTGTCGGTGTAGAACGCGAGTGCCTCGTCCTGGTCGTGCACCCAGACCTGGACGTGCGTGAGCTGCTTCAACATCGTGACCACCTCCGTCGTCGTGAGCGAATCCGCGACGACGTTAGCCGTGCGCGGCGCGAGTGTCTTCTCGAAAACTGCTCGAGTGCGGTCGCGCATACGCCTGGAGCACGCACGTGGGGATGCGCACGTGCGTCGCGGCGGGTTCATGCACTGCGCGGTACGCGGTGGGCGAGAGCCCGTACGTGCGTCCGAAGCTCGTCACGAAGGACCCGACGCTCGTCAAACCGACCGCGAGGCAGACGTCGGTCACCGAGCGGTCGGTGTTGCGGA